>NZ_DJLC01000203.1:0-38996 GCF_002434875.1 Acinetobacter sp. UBA6526
ATTCGAATTTAATCAGCCGTATTGTTTCATTGGTAGTTGTGCCAGAAACTGGGGAAGTATTGTGTGCATGTGCTAACGGTTATGGTAAACGTACACCTGTAGATGACTTCCCAACCAAGAAACGTGGTGGTAAAGGTGTCATTGCAATTAAGACAAGTGAGCGTAATGGTGAGCTTGTTGGTGCAGTATCAATTGATGAAACTAAAGAACTCATGCTGATTTCTGATGGTGGTACATTGGTACGTACTCGTGCTGCTGAAGTTGCGACGACTGGACGTAATGCTCAAGGTGTTCGTTTAATCCGTTTAAGTGATGCTGAAACACTTGTCGGTGTTGTATCTATTGAAGCTGTAGAAGATGACGAAGAGTTGGATGCTATAGAGGAATCGGTAGAAAATACTGAAGCCGAAACAGTAACTTCTGAAGAAGTTGTTGCTGAGCCAAAAGATGATGCGCCTGAAGCGTAATCATTGAGGTAATAAAAAAGGAAGCTAAATAGCTTCCTTTTTTATTGGTTTCATGATGACTAAGCGATAATAAGACAATGCCAAAAAGATTGCGCCCAGAGTTATAAGATAGATGAGTTTGGGGATCACGAGCGATGTCGGCACTCCCATTTGATTGAGTTGTACAAACATCTGTACGCCATTCGTGGACGGCAGTGTCCATGCAAACCATTGCATCCATTCAGGCATTGCTTCATGTGGCCATGCCGTTCCTGTAAGTAGAAATAAGGGGACAGAAGTCACGACTATTAAATGTCCCACGCGTTCTGGCATATCAACTAAGGAACCGATTAGCATCCCTAAACCAATTATACAACTGACATAAATCGGTACAGCTAACAGCATGCCCCAGAAATTGCCACCATGTGGATATTCATACAACCAAAATGTAAATCCGAATAAATATAAACATCCTAAACAGCCAATGGTAAAGATAGCTGTAAAAGTTGCCCAAAATTCGATGGGTTTCGCAGCCCAGCCATTTTCACGATAACTGGCAATAAGCATAGCTAAGCCAAGTAAAATTGTTTGGTGAATGATCAAACTTGCGACGGCTGGGAAAATATAGCTGCCATAGCCTGAGATTGTGTTGAACAGCGGAATCTGATGAATTGAAAGCTCTGGATGAAACTGTGAAGCATTGCCAAATTTCTCTAGGTATTCTTGCAAGGTATATTCAATAGAACCTGCTAAACCTACGCCGACTTCTTTTGTTCGAATGAAGTATGCAGTACTCAGATAAAGGCCAATCCCTCCCATTTCACCGCGTTTGAGACTATTGGTTAGATTCTCAGGTAAAAGTAAAATGCCTTCCGCTTGTTGATTTTGAACCATTCGCTGAGCTTCAAGAAAATTATCAGTCACAGTCTTGATCTTGATATGAGGGCTGTTAGACGCTTGACTAATGATCTTTGAAGTTAAAATACTTTGTTCTTCATCGACAATCACAATTGGAATATCTTCGGCTGTTTGTGCTTTATACGCGGTTGGATAAAAAAAACTATATAACAAGATCGCGGCAATCAATGTCGTAAAAACTGAGCTATTGGCAAAAATATTCTTAAACGTCTGAATGTAATAATCGAAAAATGATTTCATGGATGAATCTCCTGAACATTTTTCTTGAGTAGACGAATACTAAGTACAAAGAACAAGATGGCGAAAATAACTAAAATGCTAAAAGGTATAAGTGAAACATAAAGGTCACTACCAATAATCCATTGTTCTGTTTGTAGCTTGGCATAGGGGGTATAAGGAATAATCATTGACCAAAATTGAGTAAATGCAGGAGCATTATTCAAGGGTAAAGTGATTCCTGAAAAACTAGGGGATGATCCACCATAAAGTGCAATAAAACCAAAAGTTTTTGGCAGGTTTTTTGTCGCAAGAACAACAGTACTGCTAATAACAGCATAGGAAAAATAGAATAGAAATTGTGCAGCTAGAATGAGTATTAGTGAACCTGCAATGAAATAACCGCGGACATGCGCTAACCAAAACATCCAACATGCTGTCCATGCACAGAAAATGAAAACATAAGGCAATATTTTACCTAGTAAGCTTGAAATCACCTGTTTAGAACTGACCCATTCATAAACCGTTTTCCGCTTAAATTCTTGCCCAATCGCGAAAGCCACACAGCAACATAACAAGAGATGGAGTACAGCAGGCACCATAAATGGCTCAAGAAACAATTCATAACTCATACTTGGGTTATAAAGGGTCGAGATTTTGATGTGTGGTGTGGGGACATCTAAATATGGAATAGTATTTGCCAGATAGCTTTGCCCTAAATACTCAGCCATACCATTTAAAGTACTGATGAGCATGGCGGAGGAAATGGTATTACCAATACTAAAAAAGGATTGGTTATAGGCAATGCTAATTTGCGCATCCTGAGCTTTAACTAAGCGTTGCTCAGCACCTTCGGGAATCATCACAAATCCCCACGCCTCAGTTGTATTAATCAGTTTTTCTGCTTCATCTTGGCTAGAAGTAATCGTTTTTATTTTTAACGTATGATTAATACTGAGCGCATGAATAACCTTACGACTCATTTCACTTTGATCTTGATCTATCACCACAATCGGTAAATGTTCGGCTTTACCAGATGAAAACATACTTCCAAACAGCAAAATAACCAGCAAAGGCGCAATCACGGCCATAAAAAGATCAACTTTATGACGTTTGAGATAACGCAACTCCCGCAGCATGACTGCAAACATTGCTTATTTTACCTCTTCAATTTTGAATAATACGCTCATACCGACTTTTAGATCAGGAATGGATTGCTCTGGGACCAAGTGAAATTTAAAACTGCGAATATCGTAACCACCAGTTTGGCGTGTGGTTTTAATCGTCGCAAAGTCACCCTCGGCATCAATGCTCTTAACCTTAAATGTTGTTTTACGATCAAGGGCAGGGATGTAACCTTCCAGTGTTTTAGTTTTATACACTGAGCTATACATATCTTCACGAACGTTCAAGCTGATCCACAGATCATGGTCTTCAATGATACTGACGACAGGAACTCCTGTTGCAACTAATTCAGTCGGTTTACCATAAGTTTTTGAGACAGTGCCATCGGTAGGTGAATAGAGTTTGGTTTCTTCAGTCAGTGCATTTGCTTCTTTCACTGCTGCTTGAGCCATCGCAACTTGCGCATCAGCAGTAGGTTTTTGTTGCTCGGTACTGCCGCGTTTTGCACGAGCATATTGTTGATATGCTGCTTCTGCGGCCTCACGAGCAGAGGTTTTTGCCGCTAACATCTCGTCACGACGCTGACGTGAAATAACACCTTGTTGATAAAGATTTTCACCACGTTTATAGGTTGTAGCAGCTAGCTCTGCTTGTGTCTTCATGGCTTGCCAGTTGGCATATAGAGTATCGATATTTTCTTGTTGCGCACCACGATAAATGGTTGAGTGAAAAGCTGTCGCACTTTGTAAGGCTGCTTGGGCTTGTTCTTTCTTGGCTTCTAATTCAGGGCTAACAAAACGAACCAGTGCTTGTCCTTTTTTGATGCTTTGACCTTCAGTCACATAAAACTCTTCAATACGACTTGGAACTTTGGTACTGATATGTACAGTTTCAGCTTCGACTCGACCCTGCAATTCAATAGGTTGTGGCAGATAGGCTTTCCATAGTCCAAAAGCAATCAAGCCTAATAATAGAATTAGGACAATTAAACCAATAATTTTAGCTTTACTTTTTTTCGGTGGTTCAGTTGGTTGAATTTCTTGATTTGAAGGTGTATTTATAACATCCACTTTTTCGGTATGCTCAATAGGTGAAACTTGTTCTACCTGAGTTTCTGTTGAAGAAGTATCAGTCGTTTGTTTAACTTGATCTGTATCACGTTCAGAATTGGATGATGATTGATTTTGGCTCATAAGTTTCTCCAATTAACGGATATAGTCAGTTCGTGGTTGATTCACATAAAGCTTGAACTCGTCAATCGAACCATAGCTTTGCAATAAAGTCGCGAGCGATAAAATATATTTATACGCATTGATCGACATTTCGCTTTTTAAAGCACTTAATGCATTTTGTGCATCAATCACTTGGGTTGCTGTTCCCATTCCTTCTTTAAAAGACAGCTGTTGAATGCGTAAGTTTTCTTGAGCAGCTTTAATATTTTGGGTGAGAAGTTGATGACTAGTCTGTGATGAGTTTAACTCGCTATAAGATTTATATAAGACATTTTCAACTTCTTGCTTGGTTCGTTCTGTCATGAGTTCAGCAGCATATTTCTTCAGCTCAGCTGCACGGATGTTTTTATTATTATCGATTCCAGAGAAAAGGTTGTACTTTGCCATAACGCCAACAATCCAATTCTCTTTGCTATCTAAACCGTATTCCCCAAAGGCAAAAACACTTGGTTTCTTCGCTGATTGTTGAATTTTGATATTTTCATTCGCAAGCTCAGTATCCATTTTTAGCTTTTTAATCAAACTTGAGTTTTGGTCATAGTTTGCTAGTAATTTGTCTAAAGACTGACTTTGCGCATTATTTACAAAAAGTGGTGTTGTCAGGTTGAGATCTTCTTTAGTTTTTAATAGGTTTTGAAGACTAAATTCACTGGCGCGAAGATTTGATTTCGCATTTTGATAAGTACGTTCTGCATTGTTACGAGCGACTTCAAATTGCATACGCTGGCCTTTATTAATAAAGCCTTGCTGTTCAAGTTTCAGAGCATTGTTATAATGTTCTTGCATCGCATTTAGATTAAATAAACTTGCATTCAACAACTGTTGTTGTAATTGCACATTGAAATAAGATTGGATCATTTCGAATCTTTGCGAGTCTTGTTGTTGTTTTTCGCTAATGTTAGAGCGTTGTGCTTGAATCGTTGCAATTTGCTTGGCGCTGGTAATTTTTCCACCCGTATAAAGTGGCATCACCATAGAAATAGAGGTGCGAACATCGTGGTCTTTAATTGTGACGTCAACATTATTCGGTACTTTATTTAAACCATCACTGACAACTTGATCGAATCCTTGACCAACTTGATCAATTACATCTGGCGGTAATACATTTTCCCATTGCGATAATTTGTCATCAAATCCACGTGTGAGTGAGTTTTCGAGCCTGCGTTTACTCGATTCGAGTGGGACACTGGTTTCACTATGAAATGAATAGGCTGTTGCATTTAAATCAATGCGTGGCAGTCCTAAGTGTTTAACTGCCTCCATTTCGAGTTGTGAAGCTTGTTGTAAAGCTTGCTGCGCTTGAGAGGCGTAGGCATTTTCTACAACATATTGTTCCGCCTCGTTATAACTAAATGTTTGTGCGAATAAAGATGTTGAAAATAAGGCACTACTGATTAAGCTAATACTTAAACAAAGTTGCTTTGGAAACCGTTTGACCTGAACATTAGGTCGATTATGTCGTTTCAACATGATGATATATCGCAATTTAATAATACCTGCGCTAGTCTAAGTTTTTTTTGTAAAATTTAAATATTATGTTTTTAATTAAATAGTTGAATGCTTAGAATTGGTGTAGTTAATTTGTAAAAAAATAGAGCAATTAATCTATATATCAGATTGAAAATTAAAATAATTTATCTTTCATAATTTTTATTAAAAGACAATTTGAAAATTTATGGAAATCACAAAAACATCATTGAAAAATTAAACTATTTTTTACAGTCAAATTGAAATATTTACTGGATAAGCTGCTGCAAGCTTCGCCAATCTATGATTAAATTCCCATCTCAATTTGTTTCACTTTAACAAGGGAAAACTCATGCGTGCTTATAATTTCTGCGCTGGTCCTGCTGCATTACCTACTGCTGTTTTAGAAAAAGCTCAACAAGAGATGTTGGATTGGCAGGGTAAGGGCTTGTCGATCATGGAAATGAGTCATCGTAGCAATGACTATGTTGCTGTCGCAGAAAAGGCAGAAGCTGATTTACGCAAGCTCATGAATATTCCTGAAAACTACAAAGTGTTGTTCTTACAAGGTGGCGCATCCTTACAATTCTCAGCGATTCCGCTTAATTTACTCGGTAAAAATAATAAAGCGGATTATATTCATACGGGTATTTGGTCTGAGAAAGCATTAAAAGAAGCAAAGCGTTATGGCGATATTAATATCGTTGAAGCGGGCACCATGATTGATGGTAAACATGCGATTACTGAACAAAGCACTTGGAATCTATCGAATGATGCTGCGTATGTTCATTATGCAGATAATGAAACGATTGGTGGATTGCAATTCGCGAGTGTACCTGATGTAGCTGCTCCTTTGGTTTGCGACTATTCATCAAGTATTTTGTCTGCGCCAGTAGATGTGAATAAGTTTGGTCTTATTTATGCGGGTGCCCAAAAGAACATTGGGCCTGCTGGTTTAACCATTGTCATTATTCGTGAAGATTTATTAGATCAAGCAAAACCTGAGATCCCAAGTATCTTGAAATATGCTGATCAAGCGAAGAACGGTTCTATGGTGAATACACCAGCAACTTATGCTTGGTATCTATCTGGACTAGTATTTGAGTGGTTACTTGAGCAGGGTGGGGTAGATGCAATCTACAAAATGAACCAAGCGAAAGCAAAATTGCTCTACGGTTATATTGATTCAAGCGATTTTTATAACAACCCAATCGCGGTACCAAATCGCTCTATGATGAATGTACCATTTACACTTGCTGATGAAGCACTTGAAAAGACATTCTTAAAAGAAGCTGAGCAAAATCATTTGCTTAACTTGGCAGGTCATCGTTCAGTTGGTGGTATGCGTGCAAGTATTTATAACGCCGTACCATTGGAAGGTGTTCAAGCTCTTGTGAATTTTATGGATGAATTCGCGAAACGTCACGGATAAGCCATATTTTATAGAGAAAAATAAAAGCCCTCATCATTGAGGGCTTTTATTTGAATTAGGTCATGGTCAAAAATTAGAATTAGAACAAGCCAATTTGATGAAAAATGATTGCTGCTAGAAACATACCTAGTAAAAAAAAGCAAAAAGCACCAACATCAAGTTTAAGCCCTTGGTCGCTTGAATGAATAAGACTGGTGGTCGTTTGTTCTGGTATAATTTTCATTAGAACGCCTAAAATGCCATTTATGTGATTTTTTGTCACTTAGAAGCAGTTTTAGCATAAATATTCGCCTGAATCCATAGGTTACCGCGAATATATTCACCAATGTTAAAGTTTTTATACAAAACGTTTTTAGTTGCAATACGAATTAAGATTGCAGGTAAATCATCTTCTAAAACTAAAGTGACATCATAAAGGGTATATTCATCCTGCATAAACTGCATCGTTGTTTTACCCACGATATTACCTTGAAACCAAGCTTCATCTTCTTGTCCTAATGTCTCTCCAAATAAATAGGCAACCATTTTAGAAAAGTCGACTGTTACAGGTTCTTGATCTTCTGGCGTTTTTGGTTCCCACTCATTAATAAGCTCCTGTAAATTTTCAGGTGCGATACCATTATGTTCAGCCAAAATTGCATTTAAAGCACGGTGATGTTTAATTGAAGCTGGATCATCAACAACGATTTTCTCATCTTTAGCAACAGGTTCTAATTCATATGCCCAAGCATTAAACTGAACTTGATAGGTTTGGTTTTTATCATACTGACAGTTATTTACGCTGAACAAATTATCGAAGGCATAAATAATGGTATTTTTATTTAAATTTAGACGTAATACTGCTTGTGTTGCAGAATCACAGGTAATAATACGCTCAATTTTCGCATCATATCTATATGGACTTTCAAAACTTGGAAAAGCAGTTTTTAATGCGCGAGGTTTTTGGTCTTCCACTGCAATAATTTGATTGATGCAAACCTTTTGTCCACTTGGTCCTTGGATAAGCCAAAATGACTGATCCATATCTTGTTCATCTTCACATAAGCCCATTGGCATTACGGGTGCATCTAGCGCCAATCCTAACCATTTGGGTACATCCACTTCGGGTGTATCTGTCAATAAGTTCCAATGCTCGACATGATTACCGAAATTTTGATCTTGAATTTTAATGGTTTCTGGACTGTTTTGATTTTTCATAAAGCGTGATGCTAAAAAGATTGAACTTATTCTATTAAATCGAGGGTAACCTCAATTTTTCAAGTCTGGATATGTAATTTCACTAGAAATAATTAGTGCTTACCTAGCTTTCTATAAGTTACATGCTATATTTTTGGTATGTAAATTTTAAAATGTATTGGTTATTTAAGTAATGAGCAAAGAATTACCTAGTAGGATTCATCAAGAAATTCTACAGTTGTGTGAGCAAGGTGATAAGTTATTTGCTCATCAAAAGTTTGTAGAAGCTAAAGCTTTATATGTTGAAGCGCTGAGACTATTGCCTGATGACCATCAAGAGTGGGAAACTTCAACTTGGATATATGTTGCAATAGGAGATACGCACTTTTATCTAAATAATTATGAAAGAGCATTTAGATGTTTTTACAATGCAGTGCAATGTCCAGATGGTTTAGGTAACCCTTATATACATTTGAGATTAGGACAGCTTTATTTTGAGCAAAATGATTTAGACAAGGCGGCAGATGAGTTAACAAGAGCATATATGGGCGGTGGACTTGATATTTTTATGGAAGATGATGCTAAGTATTTGGAGTTTTTAGAAACAAAAATTAAAGTATAAGTTTTTTGATATAAAAGAGTGTCATGGATAAATAAACAAAGCTTTATATCTTAATCTGCTAAACTATACTTTTATTCAATTAGGCTTGTGCAAACGTGCTGCCATTTAAGTTATGGGTAGATGCAGATGCTTTACCTAAGATTTTACGTGAAGTGATTTTACGTGCTTCTGATCGCTATCAACTCGAAGTCACTTTCGTTGCCAATCAGAATGTTGGGATTACACCCTCTATCAGAATTAAATCAATTCAGGTGATGAGTGGTGCTGATCGTGCCGATCAAGAAATTGTGGAACGTATGCAAGAGAATGACATTGTCATTACGCAAGATATTCCCTTAGCGGCTCAAGTGATTGAAAAAGGTGGAATTGCGATTCATCCTCGCGGTGAAATCTATACCACAGCGAATGTAAAAGCCCGACTTCATTTGCGTGATTTTATGGATACATTGCGTGGAGCTGGTGTACAGACAGGTGGGCCACCACCGATTTCTGAGAGAGATAAACGTGAATTCTCTAGCTCATTAGATCAAACGATTTTAAAACAAAAACGTAAAACTGCTTGCTGAGCACGCTATGCCATCACGTCTTAACTTAATGTTCACTTATGGATTGCTTATATTTATTTGGGCGACAACGCCTTTAGCAATTGTCTGGAGCGTTTCAGATTTACATCCAATGTGGGCATTGGTTATTCGGTTTTTTATTGCATTACCGTTGGCAATTACGGTTCTACTATTTTTAAAAATTAAGTTTCCAGTTCATAAACTTGCCTTGCTAAGTTATGTTGCAGGTTCATTTAGTTTGATCGGATCACAGATTTTTACTTATGCAGCAACAGCTTATCTCAGTTCGGGTTTGATTGCGCTGATGTTTGGGCTTGCGCCAATTATAGCGGGTTTGATAGGGCGATTTGGCTTTCACCAAAAGTTAGCAGGGCTGCAATGGCTAGGAATGGGGACATCGATTATTGGATTGGCCATGATTTGTTTGAGTGGAAGCCAAAAGCATGTACAGCCAATCGGCATTGTCTTAATGTTGATCAGTGTCTTTTCATACTCACTATCTATTTTCTTGGTTAAAAAGATTAATGCTGATGTGCAGGCGATGGCACAAGCAACGGGATCAATCCTTTTTTCGACGATCATTGCTGTTATGATCTTGCCTTGGATTTGGCAATATGCACCTACACACATTCCTTCGGCTAAGTCACTTTTAGCATTGGCTTATACTGTGATTATGGCTTCATTGATTGCAATGTTCTGCTATTTCAAATTGGTGCAAAATTTAAAAGCAACGACACTTTCACTTACCACAGTGATGACCCCAATGTTAGCAATTTTAGTTGGTGCTTATCTCAATAATGAACAGCTATCAATCCGCGTGTTTGTTGGTGCTGTCATCATCTTATTTGGCTTGCTGCTTTATTTCTATAAAGATTTAAAGATGTACCGTCGTTTAAAAATTTAACCTTGATTGTTGTCACTCAGCTGAATACTGTCAGCAAGTTTTGCACGATCTTGAGGGTTAATCGTAATGAAGTAAGCCCCGATTCTAAATTTTCCGTGCTCTTCGGCTGTACTATATGCCACTTGCGCAGTTGCAGCGATGTGAAAGAAGTTTTCAGGGTGGCTTAACGTAATATGGATATAGGTGCCTTCATTCAGATCTTGGGTACTGAAGAAACTTAAGCCATTTTCAGAGAAGTTAACTTGCTCAGGCACTGGCAATAAAGATTGCACAATATTGTCATAGAAAGACCCTGTGATAAGGTTCAACTTTTGATTAAATAGGGATAAGATGCGAGCAATTTGTTGATCTTTTTCATTTAATTGTTCTAATTCGTAGCGAAACGCATGATCAAATTGATCTAATTCTGCAAGTAGTAGAAAATAGCGTGGCAATACAAAATGAGAGTCATATGGGTCATTCAGTGCAACATCATCTGGAATGACTTGATAGTTGATTCTCAACACGGCATCAATACGAGACATCACACGACGTTCTGTGTTGTCGTCAACAAGATGATGTTGTGAACTTTCCATAATAAATCACCTCGGACTAGATGGTATGTTTAAGCCAATTTCGCTGTATATAGGGTTGAGATACACTCGTGCTCGGCGGAGTAATCATTTTATTTCTTTTATTGCCTTGGTTTCCATGATTGGTTTAACTCTCGGCGTTGCAGTCCTCATTACAGTATTATCTGTGATGAATGGTTTTGATCGTGAGCTTAAAAACCGTGTCCTTGGAATGGTTCCTCAAGCTACTGTTTCTTCTACTCAAATTCTAACAGATTGGCCTGAGCTTGTAAAAAAGGTTGAGCAACATTCGCATGTGACGGGTGCTGCACCGTTTACTCAATTACAAGGCATGTTGACCGCTCAAGGGCAGGTCGCAGGCATCATGGTGACAGGGATTGAACCTGAATACGAAAAGAAAGTATCTATTATCCAGAACCATATGGTGGCAGGTGATTTAAATTCACTTAAAAAAGGTGAATTTGGGATCGTGCTTGGTAAGGATATGACAGATGCATTAGGCTTGGGACTTAATGATAATGTCACTTTGGTTTTACCAGAAGCAACGCCGTCACCAGCTGGTGTAGTACCTCGTTTTAAAAGATTTAAAATCGTGGGTATTTTTAGTGTAGGCGCTGAAGTCGATTCGATGGTGGGTTATATTGCCTTGAATGATGCATCGACATTATTACGTCTACCTGATGGGGCTCAAGGTGTACGTTTAAAACTTGATAATATTTTCGCAGCGCCTAAAGTCGCTGATGAAATCGTGAGTCAATTACCAAGTAATTTCTACGCATCGAACTGGACGTATACCCACGGTAATTTGTTCAATGCGATTCAAATGGAAAAAACACTTGTTGGATTATTATTATTCCTCATCATCGTAGTTGCCGCGTTTAACATCGTTTCATCACTGGTGATGGTCGTAACAGATAAAAAGTCAGATATTGCAATCTTACGTACTTTAGGTGCTTCACCATCGATGATTACTAAAATTTTCATGGTGCAAGGAACTGTGATTGGGGTAATCGGTACAATTGCGGGTACGATTTTAGGGGTAACGTTGGCTCTAACCATCAGTGATATTATTTCTTGGTTTAATACAGCCTTAGGTTTGAATCTGTTTGATGCCTATTTTGTACATTACTTACCTTCGTATTTAAGATGGCAAGATGTTGTTATTATCGTCATTGTGTCTTTATTGCTGAGTTTCTTGGCGACAATTTATCCTGCATTGCGTGCAGCCAAAGTTCAACCTGCCGAGGCATTACGTTATGAGTAAAATTGTATTAGAAGCCAAAGATATTTTTAAACATTTTGATGATGGTAAAACTAAAGTTGAAGTGATTAAAGGTCTATCTTTACAAGTTAATGCGGGTGAATTTGTTTCAATCGTTGGTTCAAGCGGTTCAGGTAAAAGTACCTTATTGCATGTGTTGGGTGGTTTAGAGCAGCCAACACAAGGACAGGTTTTTTTACACGGCCAACGTTTTGATAATTTAGGCGAAGCAGAACGTGGTTACAAGCGTAACCAGCATCTAGGTTTCGTTTATCAGTTCCATCATTTGTTACCTGAATTTTCAGCGCTTGAAAATGTTGCAATGCCTTTAATGTTGCGTCGTGAAAGCAATTTTAAAGATGTGAAAAGACAAGCTGAGTATTTACTTGATCGTGTAGGTTTATCGCATCGTATGGAGCATAAACCTGGTGAGCTGTCTGGTGGTGAGCGTCAGCGTGTTGCATTGGCGCGTGCGTTAGTAACGAAACCTGCAGTTGTACTTGCTGATGAACCAACAGGAAACCTTGATCGTAAAACGGCACTCAGTATTTTTGAGCTGCTGACTGATCTGAAAAAAGAGCTGAATATGGCGATGCTGATCGTGACACACGATGAGCAGTTGGCACAATCTGCTGATTCAATTTTGCATATGCAAGATGGTTTATGGATTGATCAGCCATAATTTTTTAGTTTGTACTCTTGTTAAAGCCCTGAAAAAGGGCTTTAATTTTG
Source organism: Acinetobacter sp. UBA6526 (assembly GCF_002434875.1). Lineage (NCBI taxonomy): Bacteria > Pseudomonadati > Pseudomonadota > Gammaproteobacteria > Moraxellales > Moraxellaceae > Acinetobacter > Acinetobacter sp. UBA6526. Next base: position 12,667 of record NZ_DJLC01000203.1, read on the forward strand.
CCCTTAGAAAAATCAAAAACTTAATTAAAAAATTAAATGTTAAAACTTATTCTTATAGGGTGGATTGCGGGTATTGCTTTGATGGGGCACAACCTTGCTTTTATCAATGCAACATGGTGGATATGGCTTGTATTGGCAATCCTTATATTTGCTATAGGATTTTATAAAAAACGACAGTCAGCCGTTCGTCAGCCTTTATCTATTTTTCTCATTTTAATAAGTTCAAGTTGGGCATTGTTTTGTGCTGGATATCATTTTGCTGATCAGGCATTGCAGCAACGCCTACAGTTCAGAGAAACTCAAACGCAGCCATTTGAAGCCATTATTTATATCAAGAAAATAGATGAGCTTAGCGACAATGGGCACAAGCAAATTGCAGAAGTTTTAAATCGCTATGATCAGCCTGTAAATTGGTTTCTGTATTTAAAGAAAAATAAAGATCAGTTTGACTTATCTTCTCCCTTAAAACTCGGTAGCTATTACAAAGTTTATGGCACGATCAAGCCAGCGCATAGTTATGCTGTTTCTGGTGCATTTGATCAAGAAAAATGGTTTCTGCAACAAAACGTCATGTCTGCATTTTCTGTAAAGCAGATCGAACTTCTGAGTGATGATGAGGTTTATAGACTCGGTTATCAACAACATTTAAAACAACAACAAAGTATCACTGCAAAATTTCTTTTGAATGTCGAAATGATGCGATTGTCATTTCGATTAAAGTTACAGACCTCAAATTATCAGAATAAAGGACTGATGTTAGCATTGTTGACTGGCGATGAAAGTTTACTTTCTGATGAAATCAAACAACAGTTTCAATTGCTTGGCATCTCACATTTATTGGCAATTTCAGGACCTCATGTACTGATATTTGCTTTGATGCTGACGTGGTTATTGCAGAAAGTGATACAACGTTATTGCCCACAACTTTATCTATGGCAGCCTCGACAAATTGTGCTGCTATTTCCTTTTATAGGTTGCGTATTACTCTATGTCGCATTTGTCGGGTTTGAAATCCCTGCACTTAGAACGTTACTCACGGTTTGTATTGTTGGCTTTTTTCTTCTTGTTCGACAGTCGATTCGACCTTTTGCTTTGTTGGTATATAGCGCAAGTCTATTACTGATTTTTGATCCTTTTAGTATTTTATCAGCGGCATTTTGGTTGTCTTATGGTGCATGTTTTATTCTATTGAGAATTTATCAAACCATAGCGAAATTACCACAAGATCAACCGATGACTTATGTGCAAAAGGGATATTTTGCGATTAAGCTCTTAGTAGAATCACAATGGAAAATTTTTGTGGCTTTACTGCCGTTAGTACTCATTTTCTTTCAGCAAATTTCCTTATTCGCACCTTTGACTAATTTAATCGCCATACCATTTTTAAGTATGATTGTCATCCCATTGGATATTCTTGCTGCTTGCCTAAGTTCCATTATTCCAATATTAGGAACGCTTTTATTTTATATAAATGATGTCTGTTTATCCATTTTGTTGTGGATTTTAAGCTTTTTACAGCAAGCTTCACCTGCGTTATATGGTGTCAGTTGTACTCCACTCATGATGGTGAGTTTAATTGTCGGACTTATCATACTTTTTTTGCCACATGGAACATTTCCAAAAGCTTGGTCGTTGATTGGTTTTTTGCCCATTCTGTTAGGTTTCAAAGCACAACCAACCGTCTTAAATATTTTAGATGTTGGACAAGGGCAGGCGATTTTCTTGCAACATCCTGAGCAAACTTTGATGATTGATACTGGTGGTTCATATGATGAAACAAAATTTAGTATAGGCGAGCGCGTTGTTATTCCCTTCTTACGTCAACAGGGTATAAGGGAACTTAATCATGTGATGTTATCGCATCTGGATCAAGACCACAGTGGCGCATTTCCTAAGATTCAAAATGCTTTCGCTATTGAGCAAGTTCAGTCAAATGAATATCGTAGCACTATGCAATTTAAAGATAATTTCTCATTGTGTCAGCAGGGACAGCAGTGGACTTATACTAATCTTAAAATTGAAGTGCTATCACCACGTACTGAAGATTTAGCACTTGCGAGCAGTCAGCAAAATGAACAATCCTGTGTCATTTATTTAACTTTTTCCAATGCCCAGCCTTATCAGCACTTTTTAATTATGGGCGATGCGGGATGGGAAACTGAATATAAGCTTTTGCAGCAGTATCCTGATTTAAAAGTTGATGTATTGGTACTTGGTCATCATGGCAGTAAACATAGTTCTGCTTATGATTTTTTAGCAATATTAAGACCAAAGCTAGCGATTGCCTCAGCAGGTTTCGACAATCGTTATGGTCATCCGAGTTTAGAATTGCAACAGCGATTGAAAGCCTTGAATATCCCATTGTTTACAACTGTAAATGCTGGAACGATCAGCTTTATCTTTGATCAGGGGCAGGTTCAGCTCAAGCAACAACGGCAACAAGTGAAATGGTTGCAGCGGAAATAGCTTAGATATTTTGCTGCTGCATTGCTTGATTGCGAACTTCATCAACTTTTTCTAATGCCTCTTTCTCATCAATGTCATAAATTTTTTTCAATGCCTTATTGGCACTAAAACGTTTATAACTCCAATGATAATGTTCAGGATAACGTCGAATCAGTTGTTCTAAGCTTTGATGAATGATCAGCGTACCATCCTCGGCAGTTCCTTGATAGATTTGAGGATTAATAGGTTCAATCACCATATCAAATCCATCTTGATCATTACGTTTAGTGTAGAGCAATAATGCAGCAGCTTTAGTTTTTTGAATCAGTTTTGCACTCAAGCTGCTTGAAGCTAGAGGAATACCAAAATAATTGACCATCTCACCACCATGATCAGGGGTATGGTCAGGCAAAATAGCTGTGGTTCCACCTTGTTTTAAAGCTTTAAAAATTTGACGCACGCCACTTTCATCCGTTGGAACAAGTTTTGCTTGTTCTCGGCTTCTCGCATCACGGACAAAACGATCAGCGTCAGGGTTTTTAACGGGCTTATACAAAATAGTCATTTGTGTATGTTGAGATAACAATGCATTCATTACTTCCCAGGTGCCAAAGTGTGGAAGAATCAAGACAACCCCTTTTTTTGCGGCGAGAGCTTCATGGAAATAATGTTCACCACTCACATGATGAATACGTTGAATATTTTTTTTGTTTGATGCTCCCCAAATGCTCAAAAACTCAAAATAGGACGTGATTTCATTTTGAATGGCTTGTTTTTTGAGTCGTTGATGTTCTTGTTCAGATAAATGTGGAAAAGCAATTCGGAGATTCAAACCAATAATTTTAGAAATTTTAGAGAGTTGAAATGTATTAAATAGTGCAGCCAGCAGTTTCGCAAAGAAACGCCCGAGTTGAATCGGCTGGCGGCTAATCAATTTTATAAGACGATAGGAAGTACTTGTCGATGTATGTTGGGTCATTTATCAAAGGTATTGAGAATTACAAAGGAAAGTATAATGCAAAAAATAATTATAAGTTAAGACAAGTTATTTAAACAGTTTTATGCAAATCCGCGTATATAATAAAACCACTTTACAATATATTGGATTGGAATCTTATGTCCGATTGGCCACCGAAACCACAAAACGAACCAACAAATAGTAATAATGTCACAGGCAAAGAATGGCAAATTTTAGAAAAGGCTGTTTTAGCTTCCGTAGAGGAACAACGTCGTAGCCGTCGTTGGAGTATCTTCTTTAAATGTTTAGGTTTTGCTTATTTACTGATTGTACTTATAGCGATGACGAAAGGATGTTCAACATCAGCAGAAAAATCATCAACAAGTATCAGTAGCGACCACCTAGCAGTGGTGGATATTATTGGTACGATTGATTCTTCTAGCAGTCAATCGACTGTCAATAGTGAAGATACCAATAAAGCATTAAAACGTGCTTTTGAAGCGAGCGGTAGCAAAGCGATTGCTTTAAATATTAATTCACCTGGTGGTTCTCCTGTTCAATCAGATGAAATTTGGCAAGAAATTCGTTATTTAAAAAAACAACATCCAGATAAAAAAGTCTATGCTGTGATTGGTGATATGGGTGCATCAGGTGCTTATTATATTGCTTCAGCAGCGGATGAAATTATCGTGAATCCTTCAAGCTTGGTGGGTTCAATTGGTGTGATTATGCCAAATTACGGTTTAAGTGGCTTAGCACAAAAGCTTGGTATTGAAGATCGTACGCTCACATCGGGTAACAACAAAGATATTTTGAGTATGACGAAACCGATTAATCCTGCTCAACAAGCGCATGTACAATCTGTCTTAGATAATGTGCACACACATTTTATCAATGCGGTTAAAGAAGGTCGTGGTAAGCGTTTGAAATCAACTGATCCTGCGGTGTTCTCAGGTCTATTTTGGACGGGTGAACAAGCGATTGCTTTGGGTATTGCTGACCGTAGTGGTAGTCTTACAACGCTAATGCGTGAGCTGAAAGTTGAGCAAAAAGTTGATTACACAGTACAGCGTAATCCTTTAGAGTCAATTTTGGGACGTATGGGCGCGAAGATTGGTGAAGGGATTAGTAGCTCATTAGCTGCTCAATTAGAAACTCAGCAAAGTGCAAAAATTCAATAATTTTAGTTTTTAAAATTTGGTTTCCTCTTATTCGTAAGGGGAAACTAAGCAAATCAATTAATCCATCAAATTTCCCTCTCTAAATATTACTCCTTAGTTCTTTCTTTTAATTTGCATTAAAGTGACATAGCGGGATAATTGACCAATCAATAAATTTATAGACAAACTTATGAAACCTTTAATCCATTTCGCACATGCGAACGGTGTCCCTTCAAAAGTTTATCAAAAACTTTTTGATCAACTCAAAGATAAATATGATGTCATTTATGTATCAGAAATTGGTTCTGATCAGCGTTATCCAATTACGCACGGTTGGAAATACTTAGTAGACCAAGTGATTGATAGTATCGTTCAGCAATCGCATGGACGTAAGGTGATTGGATTAGGGCACTCTTTGGGTTCTGTTTTGACCTTAATGGCAGCATATCGTCGTCCAGAATTATTTTCTCAAGTGATCATGCTTGATCCACCTTTTATTATTGGTAAAGCATCTTTCGCTTTTCATTTGGCAAAGTTATTTAAGCCAAAACTTGTTGATCAGATTACACCAGCAGGTTTATCTGCCAGACGCAGAGATCGCTGGGAGTCGCGAGAGCAGGCTGCTGAATTGTTGAGACCAAAAGGTTTTTATCAATACTTCGATGAAGATTGTTTTCAAGCCTATATCGAACATGCCTTAACAAACGATCCGCAAAATAATGGCGTCATGTTAACCATACCTAAGCACGCAGAAGTTAAGATATTTAGAACAACACCATCAATGTGGTGGTTGCCGATGCCTAAGCCAAAAGTTCCTGTTGATTTGGTTGTTGGCCAAGACAGCGTATTTTTAAAGCAGAAGCTGCCTCAAGTGGCACAAAAGAAATTGGATATTCCATTTTCAGTTGTTGATGGAGGGCATATGTTCCCATTGGAACATCCATTGGAAACCGTTCATAAAGTTAAAAGTTTGATTGAATAAATTGTTGCTTTTTGATGATATATTTAGCTGTAAGTAAAGTATTTAGTAGGTTTGTGACTTATGTCAGCTACAAATTTTAAAACTGTTAATCAAACTTATAGGCAATTGATTGGAAATGGTTTAACTTATTGTATTCCACGATTTCAACGTGATTATAGTTGGACGGATGAAGAATGGGATGATTTGTGGCAAGATTTATTAAGTGTTTTTGATCGTTCAAATAATGATGATGCTCATTATATGGGCTATCTTGTTTTGCAATCTAATGATGATAAGGTTTTTTATGTCATTGATGGTCAGCAACGCTTAACAACACTGAGTATTATTGTATTAGCAGGCTTAAAAAATCTAAAAAAATTAATTTCTGATAAAGTTGAAGCAGAGAGAAACAAGCAGCGTTTGGATCAATTAATGGGGACTTATATCGGATATTTAGATCCTGTTACATTGCAGTCAAAACCTAAACTAACTTTAAATAGGAATAATGATCACTTTTATAAAACTTACCTAGTTGCATTAGCTGAAAAAATGCCACAACGTAATTTGAAATCATCAGAGCATAGTTTACGAAAAGCTTTTGATTGGTTTGATAAAAAAATTGCTGAATATATGAAAGGTGACTTAGATAAAGGGGTTGTAATTGCTCAACTGATCGAGGAAATGAGTAGTAAACTCTTTTTTACAGTGATTACTGTAAATGACGAATTAAATGCATATAAAGTATTTGAAACACTGAATGCACGAGGAGTTAGGCTTTCTGCAACTGATTTGTTAAAAAATTATCTTTTTTCAGTCATTCATCGTGATTCGGTTTCAATTAATAATGAAAGTGAAATGGCTGATTTAGAACAACATTGGGAAAAATTAGTAGATCGACTTGGGGCTGAAAGCTTTCCTGATTTTTTACGTGTTTTCTGGAATAGTCGATATGCTTTTGTACGTCAGTCCGAGTTATTTAAACGAGTTAGAGAACAAATTTCCGATAGAGCTGGTGTATTTCGATTAATTCGTGAAATGGATACAGACATTGATATCTATTTAACTTTAGCTAACCCAAGTACAGCTTCTACTTTCTCAATAAACATAAGAAAATATGCAGAATACTTAAAAATGTTTAGTGTCAAGCAGCCTTACTCATTATTAATGGCAGTTTACCGTCACTTGGATTTGAGTGAGTTTGAAAAAGTTCTAAAAGCCTGTGTTAATATTTCTTTGCGTTATAATGTGATTAGTGGTTTGCATACTGGTGATCAAGAAAGGGCTTATCATAAAGCAGCTTTATTTGTAAATCAGTTTAGAGAAAAAGAGGCTCTGAGAGCAACGGATATTTTGCAACAATTACAGTCTATTTATGTAAGTGATGAAATTTTTAAAGTTAATTTTATTGATAAGACAATTAAAACAACTTCATCAAGAAATAAGAAAGTTGTGCGTTATATTCTTGGGGAAATTGAGTTTAAGGAAACACATACGCGTCCAGATCTTAATGATGATAGTTATAATATAGAGCATATTTTTCCTCAAAATGCAGAGATAGGATGGTCTGAATTTAATGATAAAGATGGGGTGGAGATGGTTTATCGTTTAGGGAATATGACTTTATGTGAAACATCATTAAATAGAGATATGGATAATTTAGCTTTTGAGGATAAGAAAGATTTTTTGGTAAAAAGTCAGTTTATGATCACGCAAAAGATTGCTGATTCTTTAGAATGGACACCAATACAAATTACCCAAAGACAGCAGCAGATGGCTAGGCTTGCAACCAGTATTTGGAGAATTGATCAGCTCAGTTAATTGATGATAAATAGAAGAATCAGCAAACCCAAAAACCAAAGTTTGCTGATTTTCTTTTAAAACTGAGCAAACTGAATCGGTTTTTCTAAAGGTTTTTGGTTGAAATAGGCTTTGCCATTTTCCCAAGATAGCTGACCATTACATATCCATTGTGTAACTTGAGGATAAATAAAATGCTCAAGTTTATGTATGCGCTGCGCTAAACTTTCGGCGGTATCATGCAAACCAACTTCAATAACTGACTGAGCAATACTTTGACCAGCATCAAGTTCAGCTGTTACAAAATGAACCGTACAACCATGCAGGCGATCCCCTGTATTTAATACGCGTTGATGCGTATTAACACCTTTATAGAAAGGCAAGAGAGAAGGGTGAATATTTAACATTTTCCCTTGCCATTTACTGACAAAGTTTGGTGTTAATATGCGCATAAAACCTGCAAGAATGACTAAATCAACCTGCCAATTCAGCAGTTGTTGATGCATTGCTTCATCGAAGCTTTCTCTATTTGGAAAGTCTTTATGCGAAATGACAGCAGTTGCAATATTGGCGTTCTCAGCACGCTTTAATGCATAAGCATCAGCTTTGTTGGAAAGAACACCAATGATTTGCCCTGATAGTTGTTTGCCTTGTTGGGCATCTATCAGGGCTTGTAAGTTGCTACCATTGCCAGAGACAAGTACAGCAATTTTCATTATGCAAAGATCACACGAATTCTTTCGTCTGCGCCTTCAACTGATTCAGCATTTTCTTGGATATGACCAATTTTCCAAGCTTTTTCACCTTGAGCGTTCAATACCTCAACGGCTTTATCCGCTTCGCTTGGATCAACAGCAATCACCATACCAACACCACAGTTGAATGTACGATACATTTCAAAGCGTTCTACATTGCCTTCGCGCTGTAAAAGTTGGAATAACTCAGACCATTCCCAGCTTGATTCATCAATAACGGCTTGAGCGCCATTTGGAAGAACACGCGGAAGGTTACCCGGCAAACCACCACCAGTGATATGTGCCATTGCATGGATATCAACTTGTTTGCAAAGTTCTAAAACAGGTTTTACATAAATGCGAGTCGGTTCCATTGCAACATCTGCAAGTGGACGACCATCAACCATTTGAGTTAAGTCAACATTCTTAACATCTAAAATTTTACGTAGTAAAGAGTAACCGTTTGAATGCGCGCCGCTAGAGGCAACACCAATCAATACATCACCAGCTTTTACTTTAGAGCCATCAATAATTTTGCTTTGCTCAACAACACCCACAGCAAAACCAGCAAGATCGTAATCTTCACCTTCATACATACCTGGCATTTCAGCAGTTTCACCACCGACTAATGCACAACCTGCAAGCTCACAACCTTTACCAATACCAGTGACTACATTCGCAGCAACATCAACATTTAAATGACCTGTTGCATAGTAATCTAAGAAGAATAATGGTTCAGCACCACATACAAGTAAGTCATTTACACACATTGCCACAAGGTCTTGACCGATTGTGTCATGGCGGTTCAGATTAAGTGCTAAACGTAGCTTAGTACCTACACCATCAGTTCCTGAAACCAATACAGGCTCTTCATAGCCTTTAGGAATTTTGCATAGTGCACCAAAGCCACCTAGACCGCCCATAACTTCTGGACGAGTGGTACGTTTAGCGACAGATTTGATACGATCGACCAGTGCGTCGCCCGCTTCAATGTCGACCCCCGCATCTTTGTAGCTTAAACCAGTGTTTGGGGTAGAAGTTGAGTTGCTCATAATGAAGTCTCCGCATTGGCGGCAGATTATAACCTGAATATACGAAACTCTTATGTTATTTATGCTCGAAAATGCTATCTTTATTTAAAATTTTTTCCCATTTATAACGATTACACGAAAAAAGGCTAGATTTTATGCAAGATCAGGTACTGCGCCGTATCTTTATCATCGCTGGACTCGCATTGATTCTCTGGGTCTTATACTTATTGAAACCTGTTGTACTGCCATTTGTCGGCGCATTTTTTATTGCCTACCTGTTTAGCCCGCTTGTTGATGTTCTTGTAAAAATTAAATTACCCCGTTGGTTAGCCATCAGTATCGTATTTGTTGGTATTGGCGTAGGTCTGACAGTTGTTTTGTGGTTCCTTGTACCGTTGGTATGGAAACAGTTAATGTACGCTAGAGACAGTATTCCTGCGGGCATTCACTGGATCAACGCGACGTTCTTGCCTTGGGTTTCTCATACGTTCAATGTGGTACCAATGGAAATCGATACTGAGCAAATTTCTAAGACTGTAATGGATTATATCCAAACCAATTATAGTGCGGATAGTATTCAAACGATGGCGTTAAGACTTGCTCAGTCTGGTTTGAATTTTATTCAAATTGGTGGGGTGGTTATTCTTATTCCAATTATTTCTTTCTATTTCTTACTTGATTGGGAAAGAATGTTACAAAGCCTTCGACGTTTAATTCCTCGTCCTTATGAGGCATCGACATTAACAATCGTTCGTGAGTGCCACAGTGTATTAGGTGCGTTTGTAAAAGGGCAGTTCTTAGTGATGCTTTTACTTGGAATTGTTTATGCTGTGGGTCTACAACTTATCGGTTTAGAGGTTGGCTTAATTATTGGAATGATTGCGGGTTTGGCGAGTATTATTCCTTATTTAGGTTTTGGCGTTGGTATTATTGCTGCTGTGATTGCTTCATTATTCCAATTTGGACTTGATTGGATGCAGCTATTGTTAGTTGGCATTGTATTTATGATTGGTCAAATGGTTGAAGGTTATATTCTGCAACCGTTCCTGTTAGGTGATAAAATTGGTTTGTCTCCTGTTGCGGTTGTCTTTGCTGTTTTAGCAGGTGCGCAATTAGGTGGTTTTCTTGGAATGTTGATTGCTTTACCTGTCGCTGCGGTCATCGTTGTTTTGCTTAAACATGCAAGAAATAACTATGAGAAAAGTCGTCTCTATGGATTACCTGCCGAAATTATTGTTGCAGAAGGCAGCACCCAGCACATTAGTATCGAAACGAATGAAATAGATATTGATATTGATGTGAAAAACTCTCAAGATACAGAGACTTCAGATACAAACACTTCCAAGTAATTGAGGAAAATACGACATATATGCGTCAACTCCAACTGGATATTGAACCCCAACTGGATGCTCGAATCAGTGATTTTTCGGGGCCAGGTTGGGGGCCTGTAGTTGATGCAATTAGACAGTTACATGCGGGTCTAGTGAGTCGTTTTTATATTTATGGTGGTGCTGGAACAGGGAAAAGTCACTTATTATCCGCAATTTGTGATTCTTATCTTGAGTTGGGACGTCCAGCGATTAAGGTGTCTTTATTAGAGTTATTAGATGCTCCTATTGAAGCGATTACCTCATTAGAGTTTTATGATTTAGTTGCTTTAGATGACATTGATGCAATCAGTGGTGTTCCACATTGGCAAAAAGCTGTATTTCATTTAATGAATAATCACGAGGGGCAGCTTGTTTTCTCCTCTCGTGTTGCTCCCATTGAATTAAAACTAGAATTACCAGATTTACAGTCAAGGTTAACGCAGGCTGTAAGTGTGAAAGTGCCAAATGGGAGTTCTTTTTCTGATCGACAAGCATTACTTCAATCTGTGATGACTCGTCGAGGCATACATTTTGATCAACAAATTGTAGATTATTTATTATTAAATGGCCCACACCAAGCCTCTATTTTATTACAAACTCTTGCGCAGCTCGAAAAAATGTTGAAGGGTGAAAAAACAAAGCTTTCAAATACAACGCTTAAGCAAATTTATGCATTAATTGATGAATATCGCCAATAGTACAAAATTTCTTGAGTAATTTTGAGAGCTGTGACAAAGTACGCACAAAGGAATGTGGTTGCAAATGATTAGTTTGCAATACGAAGAAAAATGAAAAATAGAAGGAGATCGGTATGCTCAAGCGGACGCTTGCCTGTGCTTTATTTGCGATTACTGGACATGTATATTCTGCAGATATTCAAGTTACAACATTAGTTGATGAAGACAAAGACGATACTGCTTGTTCATTACGTGAAGCCGTATTCTTTTTAAATAACAGAACTCAGACCGAATATGAAAATGGATATCATGGTTGTGGAGATAAAGATGCTTCATCTACAATTATTTTGCAGCGTGATAAAGAATATACTTTAAATAAAGCTCTTGAAATAAAAGCATCGATGTCGATTATTGCGGCTAGTAGTGGGGACTTTAATGATAGTAAGAAGGGTTTAAATAACCCTACAATAAAAATGGCTGGCAATGAGCGCTTATTTTTGATTGATGATGGAAGTGTAGAAAATGAGTTAATCAATGTTTTTTTCACAGAGTTGAATCTAAAAGGATCAACTTCAAAATTAAATGATGGCGGATTAATTTATAATCGTGAGTCATTAAGTATTACTTATTCAAGGTTAAATGATGGTAAAGCAAATAGAGGTGGAGCTATTTATAATGCTGGTATTTATTCAAATACACAAAAAACAGCTGGGTTTGTGAGTTTAAATAATACAATTATACAAAATAATAGTGCAGATCAGGGCGCTGCGATTTATAGTGAAATGCCTCGTTATGTGATTTCTCAATCTGTTATCCGTGATAATGAAGGGAAAGCTACACCTGAGGGTTCTATTTTTTATGTCCAGACTGGTTATACGGATGAAACCATTGGCAGTGTGTTAGTTAGAGACACAGGTGGGTTGAAAAACTCTACTATATTTCATAATAAAGGTGGATACATTGCAAACATACGTCAGGGTATGGTTGTAAACAATATTACTATGATAAAAAATGCTGGCGGCTTTTATTTACAAGCACCTCAGTGGAACTTAACAACAACAAATGGTGGTACAACAAGCACTGAGACATATCCAAGTGCTTATATCTCAAATAGTATAATTGTTGATAACGCTGGTAAAAACTGTGTTATTGCTTCAGGTGATGAAACCGTTATTCAGAGTAACTTGACTGAAACAGAGTGTAATCTAAATGCACCTGCTGAACGTCCAAATTTTATATGGGATAAAAATAATTCGCAGCATACATTGATTGCTGGTGGCGTTGATGATGAGGGAATATGTATTGCACCTCCAGCAAATGGATTGTTGTGCCCCTATTATACGCCAAAAGATCAAATGTTAGGTTTTTTTAAACCACGGTTATTAATGTCATATTACAGACTTACAGATTCATTAATCGTTAACAAAGGTCGAATTTATAGTGATGGTAGCAATGTTGGGTTAGCAAGTTGTGAAACTGTTGATCAGCGAGGTAAGAATAGAAGTGGGTATGATGAGCTATGTGATTTAGGTGCTATCGAATTAATTGTTGATCGTTCTAGTGTGCCAATTGCGGGACAAGATATTCTGTATGGCGAGATTGCTAAATTTAGTATTGCGGATAGTTTGTTAGATGGTGAATTACTTGATCCTGAGTCATGTAAAGTAGTACTTCAGCAAGAAACTGATAAGAATGGGCAGGCTTGGCAGCCAGGGTGTTTGGAAATTGTACAAACTCAAACCCCTTCTAAAGGTAAATTGACTCTTGATCAAGATGGGAATGTTGTATATGTGCCAAATGGAGATTGGCATGGTGCAGATAAATTTAATATGCGTATCATGACTACAACCACTAGATTCAATGATGTGTCAAATTATTACATTACTATTCCAACCACAATTGTTCAGGATCCGCCAAATAATTTTGAAAGTAAAACTGTAAATGTTAGTGGTGGTAGTATTGGAATCTCTGCAATTTTTATGTTGCTAGGACTAATTGGTTTGCGTCGTTATAGAGCTTAATCAAGGATGATTTTAAAGATGAAAAATTATAAAAAAGGGATATTAGCAACAATGGTTATTGCATCAATGCCATTGATTGCTGCAACAAGTAGTGATGTAATTAAGGTAACTACATTTGTAGATGAGGATGGTGAAAATACTAATGCGTGCTCATTACGAGAAGCTTTAAAAACAGCAGAGTTACGTAAATCATATGGTGGTTGTAGTATAACTGATACTTTATCAACGACTACTAAACAGATTCAGTTAGAGGCAGGAACATATACCCTAACAAAAGAGCTTGTACCAATGGTCAATGTTTTGATTATTGGAGCTACTCCAGTAAATTGGGAAAAAAAGAATGTCATTACTAATCAGTATCCAGCACAAAAAGCGCTTGAATCAATAATTGATGCTCAGAAAAATTCCCGCATTTTTAATACGACTGTTGCAAATAAGACACTCTCTTTAAATAGTGTTGTACTAAAGAATGGCCAAACTTCTGATCGAGGCGGTTCAATTTATGCCGGTGCTGATGTCAGTCTATTAAATAGTCAAATTCTAGATTCCTCAGCTAATATTGCTGGTGGGGCAATCTTTTTAGCAGGACCTTCAGCTTCTTTAACGATTACAAGTAGTTTAATTAGTAATAATACTGCCCCGTTAGCTACTGTTGTAGGGATGAGCTGTTTTAATGATAATGTTTATTCTAAGAGAACTATTTCTATTAATAATAGTAGTTTAATTAATAATGGTTCAAACTCCTCATCCAGCATGTTAGAGTTTTGTGGGCAACCAGCTACAACTCTTAGCACGAATACTATTGCAAAAAATATAGTAAATACTTCTAATGGTAGTTTAATCAAGTTTAGTGGTGACACTAAGGCTGGTAGTGATAGTAATAATGGTTCTAGTATTTTAAGTAATGCAAGTAGTTTGAATTTACTAAGTAATACAATTGTTGAAAATACAGCTAATACCATTTTTTTATATGATAAATTAGGAAGTAAGTCATTAAGCTTTAATATACTTTCTCATAATAATAATACATCTGCTTGTAGATATCTGTTAGGTGATGCGGCGGAACTAGAAAGTATGAAAATGTCAGCGAACTACAATGCGATAGAGCGAGCTGGTTCAAAAAAATGTGATTTACCAAAAGAAGCCTTTCCGACTGAAGATAAAAATATCGATGTTAGTGGGATAAGTGATGTTAGATCTATATTAAGTGATCTATCGAAACAGACTGAATATACAGCCTTTTTGCCAATGTATTATCCAAAAAAAGATTCTGTTTTAATTGATGTAAGTAAAGCAGGGGCTGATGGATGTAGTGAAAGCGATCAGAGAGGTATTGCTCGTATTGCGGATGGCACACTCTATTTCAATCCTGAAGAGCGTAACAGTTGTGATGTAGGGTCTGTGGAGCTGATGAAATTTACAGCTGGTGATTTAGAGGATTTATCAAATACATCTATTTCTACCTTAGTGACAGGATATCAACAGCAAGTTGATAACTATGAGTATTTGGTAGAAAATCCTGATGATCCGAAATATGAAACTTATGATAAAGAAAATCTTGAAATTTATAAAAATCTCTTAGAAAAAACGAAAGATAATTTACATTATCGTGCTATTTATATTGATTTGAAAAATTATCAACTACCTCTGCCCGAAGAAATAGAACTGTCTGATGGTACGCACAAGCTTCAATTTTTTGATAAGAGTTTGTATAAAGTAACCACTAAGGCTTTAGGTGTTGGTCAGATTAATGATTCTGAATATACTGTTCAAGAGGATGAAAATTTAATCTGCGAATGGAACAATGATTTAGCCCAAATAATTATGTATCGAAAAGATGATACAATTACTCAAGCTGGAGATAAAGAGTTTTGTCAATATACGATTGAGTCTAATGATAATTCTAATGTTAAATCTACAGGGTTAATCAAAGCTGCCTTTAATAATATAGCACCTGAAGCAAAAGATACTTCTGTTACTTTAAAATATCAGCAAAAGGAAAAAGTAGCTTTAGATTTGTTAAAATTCTCTAATGATAATGGGGATACAGGAGAAGGTGGTAAAGGTCCTGATGATGAACCAAATAAGCCTGCTTTTTGGAAAAATGAAGATGGTATAGAGTTACCAATTCGTTTATCTAATGTACCGAGTAAAAATATTCTTGTAACAGCAGATCGAGAAGGTAAATGTCCTAAGCCTGATGATAGTCAAACTTGTTACGGTGGTAATATTTATATTCAAGAGGCAAATGCATTCAACCCATTTAATTACTCATTCAACTATCAAGTTTATGATGCAGATGGTATAGCATCAAACACAGCCACTGTTAGTGTAATTAGTACAGCAACAACAACAGATGATACTCGTAGTGCAAGTAATGGTGGAGGGGGGAGTATTGGATGGCTTTCTTTACTTGGACTATTTGGATTGCTGGGCTATCGCCGAATGAAGAAATAAAATTTGATTCAATAAAAATAGCGCCTTTAGGCGCTATTTTTATGCATAGTTTAATTTCTGAAATTAATGTTCAGAGTATTTACTTAAGTATTCTTCTCGGATGTTCAATCTTTCTTCAACACTGGCATTCTGCATTCTTTTGCGCAACGTATTACGTTCTTGTGTGCTCATCTTTTGCCAGACATCACGCATTTTTTGTTTTTCATTTTCTGGCAGTTGAGTAAACCACTCCATTCTCTGTTGGAGCTGAGTACTTTGATTTGTCGGAATTTCTTTTAGTGTTTGATAGCGTTGAATCAATACACGTTGTTCTTCAGGCGATAGATCATCCCAAGCTTCTTCAGTTGTTGGTTTATTAGGTTTAGAAAAAACCCAAAAACGCTCTGAACTAGCAAAACTGGTTTGTAGCAGGCTGAGTGTGCATACAACAAGAGCAATTCTTTTAGCTGCCATGAGGAACTCTATCTTCACCAAAGGCCATTAACATTTCCATATCTTCAACCATTTGTGGTGAAAGTTTTGGATTTACGATCACTTGATTTTGCTGTTTGTCTGCAAGTTGCAATGAACTGGGTAATACAACAATACCCATAAGTGCTGCTGCAAAAGCAAAGCCAGTCATTTTCCAAATACTGTAGTAAGACGTTGGTTTCTTTTGAACAGTATCAAGAACATGATTCATCACTAACATTTTGTTGTGATATTGCTCTTTCTCAAGTTGATCGAGCTTGGAAGTCACTTTTTTTGTGAACTCATCGTTATTCATCTGATGATCCTCCATGTGGATTTAAATGCTCTAAAGCGATTCTGAGTCCTTGAATTGCACGATGATAGTGTGTCTTTACACTGCCTTCACTACAATCCATAATTTGAGCTGTGGTAGATGTATCAAAACCTTCCCAAGCTCTCAACATAAAAGCTTGCTGTTGTCTTACAGGTAGCTGGTTAATCGCTACCTGAATTTCTTCCATTGTTACTTCTTGATTGAGAAATTCAAATGGATTTGGAGTGGATTCATCGACGACATCAATAATTTCATTGTCGTCATCTAGACTCACTTTTTTGAATAGAGAAAATGGGCTTGCTCGACGCGCTTCTTTACGTCGCCAATCCTGTAATTTGTTATTAAGGATAGTATAGAAAAGGGGATACCATTCTTCTGTACTTTTATCAGAATATGATTTGTGTAAGGAAATAAAGGCTTCTTGGACTAAATCCATTGCAATACCTTGTTGTCCTTGTGTCGCACTTTCCATCATCACTAGGGCACGACCAGTAACATCTTGCATAAAAAAACGCAGACGTTGTTCAACAGTACTGTGATCAGTACTGCTATCTGTTCGAGCCTGTTTCGGTGCTAAATCCATAGAGATGGAAAATCCTGTCATGGACACCCACCATTATTTCCAATTCATTAACCATATAACGTTGAAAATGGTGGATTCGTTGACAACTTAAGCAATTATTTTTAGTAGTGTAATTGATTTTCTCAGTAAAAAAATCGTATTTAAAATAAATTAACGTTTTACTGACGTTGGCGAACCATTTCAAAAAAGCAAATTGATCCAGCAATTGCAACATTCAGAGATTCTTGTCCGCCTGGTTGTGGAATCGCAACCGCCTCAGCATGTTCGAGGGCATAATTACTTGCACCTTGTCCTTCATTTCCTAAAATCCATACGCAAGCTTGTGTTAAGTCCTTACTATATAAGCTTGTTGAACGATGGGAACTCGTAACAAAAACTGGAATTTTAAATTGCGGAAGAATGTCTTCAAGTTGAATATTTTCAAAGCAGACTAAGCTAAAGTGTGCGCCCATTCCTGCGCGCAATACACGCGGTGACCAAAGTGATGCAGATCCTTGTGTGCAAATAACTTGTTTGATATTTGCTGCTGCGGCTGAGCGTAAAAGCGTACCTACGTTGCCTGGATCTTGGACATTTTCAAGAATTAAAGTGTCTTGAGTAAAATCAATTTGTGCAGGATTCTGTGGTAAATCAATGATTGCCAAACAAGGTAATGTTGTACCGAGTGTACTTAAATCTTTATATAAAACCTCACTGATAACGAAAATATGCCCTTGATGAAGCTCAAAGACTTGTTGTAACTCGGAATTTTCTAATGCTTGTTCAGTGGTAAATAGTGAAAAGATTTTCTTTTGTTGTTGTAACCACGCTAGGCATAGGTGAGTACCCTCTAGAACGGTTTGCTGATGTTTCTTTCGGGCACTATTCAGCTCGATCAGCCCACGCAAATGTTTGATTTTTGCATTGTCTTTTGATTCTAGGAAAATAATGGCCATAAGAGTTTGTCTAATAAATTTAGGCTCAATGAATAGGATGGTTTAGCAGTATCAGGCTAAGTTCTCATCTTATTTAAGGGTTAGCCTTCGGTTAAACCTACTTTTCTTGAGAGAAAAGTAGGTAAACCATAGTCATCCACAAAACCTGTCGATTTTATTCATTAAAATATCTCATCATGTCTGTGAAATATTTAAATTTTTGATACATCGTAGGTTGTGGATGATGTTTCCGAGTATCAAATTTTGATTGGATTAGTGATAGCTTGTCACACGTTCAACTTCATTTTTAGAACCAATAATGACAGGAACGCGTTGGTGTAATTCTGTCGGTTGGATTTCCATAATACGAACACGACCTGTTGTTGAAGCACCACCAGCTTGTTCGATTAACATACTCATTGGGTTTGCTTCATACATTAAACGTAAACGACCTGCTTTTTTAGGGTCTTTTAAATCGTAAGGGTAGAGGAAGATACCACCACGGCACAAAATACGGTGAATGTCGCCAACCATACATGCAACCCAACGCATATTAAAGTCTTTTTCACGAACTGAAGTTTTACCTGCTAAAAGTTCATCAATATAACGTTTTACAGGGTTTTCCCAATGGCGTTGATTCGATGCATTAATTGCAAATTCTTGTGTATCAGCTGACACCTGAACTTGTTCGGTGGTTAGTAGATAGGTTTGTGTGACTGGATCTAATGTAAAGAACACTACGCCAGCACCAACAGTAAGTGCCAACATTGTTGATGGGCCGTATAATACGTAACCCGCAGCAACTTGTTCTGTACCTGCTTGCATGAAGTCAGTAGATTGCGTTACGGCATTCTTTGCTGGCAAGATTGAGAAGATTGTGCCTACACACATATTGATGTCGATGTTGCTTGAACCATCTAATGGATCAAATAACACGAGGTATTTGCCATTTTCTTGTGCAGGCGTGAAATCATCTAATTCTTCAGACGCTAAACCGCCAACTTGAGGATGTACTTTTAAAGCATCAATTAAATAATCATTAGAAATAACATCTAATTTCTTTTGAGTTTCGCCTTGAACGTTTTCATTACCAGCACTGCCCAAAATACCTGCCAAAGCACCTTTTTGTAATGCCTGATCAATTGTCTTACATGTATTTGCAATTGTTTCGATGACTTGTGCCAACTCTGGTGTCAAATTCCCATTTTGTTGTTCTAGATATTGGGACAAGGTAAGGTTTGACATAATTGAATAGCTCCGATTTAGCCGCGTCAATAATTGATAAAAGAATGCGGCTATTCTAGATGAGAACGCTTGAAAATAAAAATTATCTTACTTTATTTATGTTGCTTTTATGATTACAAGCGACAGATTACATGCTATGTTGATCGCATACTAGACAGGAAGTTTGGAGAGCACAGATGTCGACTAAGAATTTTGACGCTACCCCAACGCCAAGTGAGCCAATTAGCTTAGAAAAGATTTCTAAAGAAAATGTGCAAGAGGCGTGGAAAGAGTACGAATCAAAGCCTGAATATAAAGAGTTTAATAAACACGATATGATTGAGTCGATGCAGCCATCTGATAAAAAAGATGATGCAGAATCTCAAACATAAAAAATGCTCACGATATGTGAGCATTTTTATTTGAAGCTAAATCATTATTATTTTAATAATGGTGGTACTGCTTCGTAGTTGATTTCCACACGACGGTTTTCTTTCCAAGCTGCTTCATTGTGACCTGTATTAACAGGTGCTTCTTTACCATAGCTCACAGCTTCAAGTTGCTGTGGATTTACACCATTGGTAATCAAGAAGCTTTCTACAGCTTTTGCACGACGCTCACCAAGTGCCATATTGTATTCACGAGTACCACGTTCATCAGTGTGGCCTGTTAAAGCAACTTTTGAGTTGGCATTTGCAACTAAGAATTGAGCATGTGCTTGTAGTGTTTGATAGTCTTCATTTGATAAATCACTACTGTCATAGTCGAAATGAACAACACGTTTAGCTAAAAATGCTTTATTTGCAGCAGTAACACCTTTAGAAGATGCACCAGCTAGATTTTGTGCATTTAATGCAGCATCTTCGCTTAAACCTTCTGTGCTTACAGTAGTTGAACCATTTGGTGTATTACCAGCTGTAATTTCAGCTGCTGGTTTACGGCTTGCACATCCTGTAAATACAAGCGTTGCAGAAATAAGTGGAAGTGTTAAATATTTAATATTCATTTGAATCTCCAATAGATTGAATTTATTTTGGTGCCCAAGCTGGTTCACGAACTTCGCCTTGTTCGCTTGGCAAGTTCATACGGAAACGACCATCTGTTGACATGATTGATAACAGGCCACGATTACCTTCACGCGTTGCATAAACCACCATTTGTCCATTTGGTGAGAAGCTTGGTGATTCGTCTAGACTTGTTGGGGTTAAGATATTTGTGATGCCAGTATTAATATCTTGAATCGCGACTTTGTAGTTGCTGCCGCTAGGTCGGTGAACAAGTGCAATTTTTTTGCCATCAGCACTCAATGTACCTCGTGCATTGAACGCACCTTTGAATGTAAGTCGTTTAACTGATCCATCATCAAAACTATAACGATAAATTTGTGGAGAGCCGCCACGGTCAGAGGTAAAAATAAATGATTTTCCATCTGGTGCGTAACGTGCTTCAGTATCAATCGCTGAGTCCGTAGTCATTCGTTTTACTTGGCGAGTTCCTAAATCCATTTGATAGATTTCTGGGTTTCCATGCATAGATGCTGTGAAGAGCATAGACTTGCCATCTGGAGAGAAACTTGGTGCGCCGTTCAAACCACGGAAACTCGCTAAAACTTCTCTTTCACCCGTTGCTAAATCTTGCATATAAATTGCAGGGCGTTTGGTTTCAAATGAGACATAAGCAATTTTCTTGGCATCAGGTGACCATGTCGGTGACAGAATAGGATCGCGTGATGAAAGTACAGTTTTCGGCTGTTCGCCATCTGTATCAGCAATTTGTAATGTATAACGTTGAGCTGGAGTCGCTTGATTTCGTAATACATAAGCAATACGGCCGCTGAAGTCACCTGCAATACCAGTTAATGCTTGATAAATTGCATCACTGATCATGTGACCCGCTTGGCGTACTCTTGAGTTTGGAACTGTTAACACTTCGTTGAGTAAGTATTGACGTTTTTGTACATCGTATAGCTGGTAATGGACTTCAAAAGAATTGCCTGCAATTGGTTTAAGTTGACCAACGACAACATAAGGAACGCCAGCACTTTGCCAATTGTCCGCTTGGATCTGATTGAGTTGTGCAGTCGCAGGAAGATTTTGTGATGCACTTGTAAAACGACCTGAGCGATTTAAGTCATTTTCAATGATGGGATAGAGCGCATTATTGTCATTACCAAAAGGAACGATCGCAATCTTTGGTGCTTGTTCGGGTGCCTTTGCAATTTCTAGGTGTAATTGTGCAAAGGTTGTGGCTGGTACAGTTAAGCTAATCGCTGTAAGAACTGCCAAAGAAATAAGATGTCTACGCGTATTTTCCATAATTACAATTACTTGAGCTGGTGTTTTGAGACAGTTGATTATTTAACATACTTAACATGCTTTCGGCTATTAAAAACGAAGCATGTTAACTATTCATTACTATTTTGCTGTGAAAGTAGAAGTTACATTTCTTGCTTCTCTGCGTGCATCAGGATCTTCTGGCATAGGATAGGGAGCTGCATTTTGAATCGCTGTCTTGATACTTGCATCTAATCCTTCATCCCCGCTTGATTTTGTGATTACTATGGATTGAACTTGACCTGAGTCAGATAATAAAAATCTAACTCCTACAGTTTTACCTGTGTTACCTAGGGGAACTTTCCAAGCTGCATGAACTTTGTTAGTAAAATCACGTTTAGCAGTTGATGCAATTCGTTTAGCTTCCGCTTTTTTCTGTGCAGCATCTTGTTCAGCTTTTTTCGAAGCAGCAGCTTTTTCTTCTGCATCAGCTTTAGCTTTAGCCTCTGCATCGGCTTTACGTTTAGCTTCTGCGTCAGCCTTAGCTTTGGCATCCGCATCAGCTTTTCGTTTAGCGTCTGCATCGGCTTTTCGTTTAGCGTCTGCATCGGCTTTGCGTTTAGCTTCTGCGTCAGCCTTAGCTTTGGCATCCGCATCAGCTTTTCGTTTAGCATCTGCATCGGCTTTACGTTTAGCTTCTGCTTCAGCTTTGCGTTTAGCGTCTGCATCAGCCTTAGCTTTGGCATCTGCATCGGCTTTCCGCTTAGCCTCTGCGTCAGCTTTACGTTTAGCCTCTGCATCAGCTTTGCGCTTGGCATCTTGCTGAGCTTGTAACTTTGCATTTTCTGCAGCTTTCTGTTGCTGCTTCAATTTGGCATCTTGTTCAGCTTTTTGGCGTGCTTTAGCGTCAGCTTCCGCTTTTTGATCAGCTCTGCGTTTAGCATCAGCCTTTTGTTTGGCTTCTGCTTCATCACGTTGCTTTTGTGCTTGAGCTTCAGCAAGTTTGCGTTGCTCTTCAATTTTTTTAGCACGAGCAGCTTCATCAGCATTACGTTTTTGTTCGGCTAACTTTTCTTGCTCAGCTTTTTGTTGTTCCAAATTTGGTTGTTGAGTCGTTGGTTTGGGCGGTACGACAGGAATATTTTCTGGCAAGGTTTGATCGACGATCTGACTTTGCACTTCATTTGCTTGGTTTTCTGCAGAAGCTTGTTCATCATTGATTTGAGGAAGATCTTCGGGTTTTACTAAAACTGTTGTCAGTTTTTTTGGCTGCTCAGGTGGTTTGCTCAAGCCTAAAAAAAGCAAGCCAACAATCGCGATTGCATGAACACCGAGTGTGAAACCCAGTGCGATCGCATTTTGCTTAAATGGAGGCTCTTGAATTTTTTTCATAGCTTATTTTAATGGCTCTGTAAGTAAACCAACTTGTGTTAAACCTGCTTCTTGCAAACTTGCCATGAGCGATACAACTTCGCCGTAAGGGCGTGTCTTATCACCATTGACCAATACAGTTAGTTGTTTGTTGTCTTGTTCAGCTTGCTTTTGAGCATCGCTTAGGACTGTTTCAAGTTGTTCTAGCGATAGGGGTTCACTATCCTTGTATTCTTGATACTGCAGATAAATATTTCCATCTTTTCCAATCGTTACCATTGCAGGCATATCTTTCGATTCGATAGGATGATTATTTGCTTGCGGCAAATCTACTTTGATTCCACTGGTGATCATTGGTGCCGTAACCATGAAAATCACAAGGAGCACCAACATGACGTCAATATAGGGAACGACGTTCATATCACTTTTAAGTGGTTTTTTGATACGATCAAAACGTCCTGAGCGCTGAATTGCCATTATGCATCTTCCTGTGTCGTTCCAATTGACTGACGTTGTAGAAGAGCAACCATTTCTTCTGCAAATAATGCGCGATCAGAATAGATAGATTCGCCTTTTGCAGTGAAATGGTTAAATGCAAGTACTGCTGGAATTGCTGCAAAAAGACCAATTGCGGTTGCGATTAAAGCTTCTGCAATACCAGGGGCAACAGTGGCTAAAGTCACTTGATCAACGGCTGCCAGACCGATAAAGGCATTCATAATGCCCCAAACCGTTCCAAACAAACCGATATAAGGGGCAACTGAACCGATACTTGCGAGAGCACCCAAGCCTTGTTCTAAACCACCTTGATCGCGGCTTAAACCAACACGAAGGATGCGTTCAGTACCTTCAATGGTTTGGTTGGTATCTGCTTTACGTTTTTGAAGTTTGAAAAACTCTCCTAAACCTTGATAGAAGATATCTTCTAAACCACGACGTTTAGAGTTGAGTTGAGCATTGTTATATAACGTATTTAATTCGGCACCTGACCAGAACATTTTTTGAAAATGTTCATCCTCTTGACCTGCTTTCTTGAAACCCATATGCAATTTGGCAATTAAATACCAGCTATAAATGGATGCGAGTAATAAGATCAGCATAACCAGTTGTACAACAGGGCTTGCTTGTAAAATCAAATCAGAAATATGCAGGGAAGATTCTAGGTTAGTTGCCATAAGTTGCTGTGCCGAAAGTTTATTTTTAGTCCTGTGCTAATTCTTTTTGAATCAGATCACGAATTTCCTCAGGTAGTCTACGTGGCATTAATTCTTTATTCAAACATGCCAACGTTACCTCACCTGAAGCCAGCAAGATTTCACCACGATAAATATTTTGTTGCAACACAAATGATGCTGCTTTACACGAAATAACACGTGCTGTAACGGTAATTAAATCATCCATTAATATTGGGCGTACATATTTGACTTGAATTTGATGAACAACGAAGTTGTAGTCTTGTTGATGCCAGTAGTGATCAACACCTGCTGCGCGTAGCCATTCAGTACGTGCACGCTCCATGAAGCGGATATGGTTGGCATGGTAAACGATACCGCCTGCATCAGTGTCTTCGATATAAACGCGAATATTGAACTCAAAATGATTTGCCATTTCTTTTACCTATTGGTTTCGTACTGGGAGCAATGAGGGAATGATAAGATCTCGATGAGACTAAAGAAATAGTAATAAATAACATATTCTTGGTGCTGATAAAAAAAGCCCTAACAAGTAGGGCTTCTTCAAAAAGAAATAAATAATCTTTATTCTAAGTCAGACCATTCAATCGTTTTAGGATATCCGGCCACTGTGATTCCATCGGCATAAGCTCGAATGAGCGCTTTGTAATTGCTCGTATTCGAAATCTTAATTGAATTTTTCACATTATTCGTATCTTCAATTACGATATCTGCTGAATTAGGGTAGAAAGCAATTTTATCATTAATGTTTTCAAATCTAATATCACTTTTGAAATTCACAGAGAAGATTTTGTTGTCTGGATTTCCTTCGACATTTCCTTGACTAGTTACTGTCAGATTATTTACGTTGAGTTGATAGTTGTTAGCAATTAGTTGGTTCGATTCCTTTGTTTCGTTATCAAAAACATTAAAAGTCATTTTTTTAATTTGGTATTGAGCATTGTTATAACTGTATTTGCTGATAATACTGCCATTATAAGTAATTGTATCATTATTTGATGGCGTGATTTTGAAGTTTTTTAGCGTAGTCTCATAACGGCCTGAATCTGTATAAAGTGTTTCTTTACTGTTTACTGATCCAGAAATGGTTATAACTCGTAACTGTGTAATGATGCTGTCGTCGTTGGCATAATCTAGAAATGAGCATTTATTAAATGTAATGCTCTTATCGCTATTTTTTGTATAAGATCCATCCGAACATTTAAAGTTATTATTAGCATAAATACCGTAATAGAGACTTTCAGCAAACTCAGTACCGATTAATAAGATGTTGTTTTGATCTTGAGATAAATTTGTTATTGGTTCATAAATTGATTCAATTGTCTCTGCTTTGGTGTAGTCTACTTTTTCTTTGCTTTGAAAAGAGTTTTCATTATTGTTGCTATCACTCCCACCACCGCAAGCTGTTAATAATACAATGCTACTATAAAATGTTGTTGTTAATAACTTATTTTTCATTTCGACCCTTAATAAAATAATGAAGCAATTAGAATAATCTGTATATTATTTTAATTGCTTCATTATAGAAAGTATTTTATTAAGAATGTTTTTATATTATTCAGGGGGAGTCATACCAAATTGTAAATAAGCCATATTGGTGGCAATACGACCACGGGCTGTACGCATCACATAACCTTGTTGAATAAGATAAGGTTCGATGACATCTTCTAATGTGCCGCTATCTTCAGCCATTGCTGCTGCTAAAGCTTCAACACCTGTCGGGCGACCTTCAAAACGCTCAAGTAACATACTCAGATAGCGTCGATCTAAGGTATCTAAGCCCATTTTGTCAACATTGAGCATATCTAAAGCGCGTTGAGCCATGTCTTGTGTCACTTCACCAGTGCCTTTAACTTGGGCATAGTCGCGGACACGACGGAGTAGACGATTAGCAATACGTGGCGTACCGCGTGAGCGACGTGCAATTTCCATTGAACCATCATGAGTAATAGGTACATCCATGAGGTTTGCCGAACGTGTGACAATATGAGTTAAATCTTCGACAGAATAAAACTCTAAACGTTGTACGATCCCAAAACGATCACGTAAAGGTGAGGTTAGTAGACCTGCACGAGTCGTTGCTGCAACGAGTGTAAATGGCGGTAAATCGAGCTTAATTGATCGAGCCGCTGGACCTTCACCGATCATGATGTCGAGCTGATAGTCTTCCATTGCGGGATAGAGAATTTCTTCAATCACAGGTGAAAGACGATGAATCTCATCAATAAACAGCACATCACCTTCTTCTAAATTGGTCAGCATGGCTGCTAAATCACCAGCACGCTCTAAGACAGGGCCAGAAGTTGATTTAAGATTTCCACCCATTTCACGTGCGATAATATTTGCGAGTGTCGTTTTACCTAAACCTGGTGGGCCA
>NZ_DJLC01000203.1:39297-40273 GCF_002434875.1 Acinetobacter sp. UBA6526
GTTTTACCTAAACCTGGTGGGCCAAAGATCAATGTATGGTCTAGCGCTTCGCCACGACCACGAGCTGCACCGATGAAGATTTCCATTTGCTCACGAACCACAGGTTGACCAATATAATCAGCTAAAGATGTTGGGCGAATGGCACGATCAAAATGATCTTCGGGTTTTTCTGTTCCACTAATAAGACGATCTTGCATAAAGTTACTTCATCATTGATTTAAGCGCAGCACGAATAATATCGGCAGATTCACTATGATCTGCTTTTACGGCAGCAACCGCTTTTTGTGCTTCCGCAGGTTTATAGCCTAAAGATTGTAAAGCGGCTTCAGCTTCAGCAACAGGTGAATTTGCCATAAATTGTATTTGAGTTGCAGTGGTATTTGTTGTGCTGCTTGTGGTTTGAGCCAATGCTTTGAAACGATCTCGTAGCTCAATCATTAAACGTTCAGCTGTTTTTTTACCAACACCCGGAACTTTAACGAGTGTATTAAGATCATCATGTTCAATCGTATGGATGAGTAGTTCTACACTTAATGTTGATAGAATCCCTAACGCCATTTTTGGGCCTACACCATTCACCTTGAGTAGTGTACGGAAAATAGTTTTCTCTTGCGAATCAATAAAACCGTAAAGTTGCTGAGCATCTTCCCGAACAACTAAATGCGTCCATAGCGTGACTTTCTGTCCTTTTTGTAATTGGCAAAATGTCGAAAGAGGTGTGTCGATTTCATAACCCACACCATTTACATTGAGTAATACTGTTGGGGCTTCTAAGGCAAACACTTCGCCAATTAAACATCCGATCATCGAGTCTTTCACTTATTTGTTAATGGTTGAATAGTAGATGCCATTTGTTCTAAACGCAAAATGGCTTTTAGAATTTCTTTTCGATTTCGACTAGATTTTACCCAAGCAGGTAGACGTGAGAAATAACTGCGATTGTAGTTAGGAAGTTTACGTTCTCTTAGCCCAGCTT
>NZ_DJLC01000172.1:0-10194 GCF_002434875.1 Acinetobacter sp. UBA6526
TCGTCTATTTGTGCAACAAAGCCATTAAAAAATCATGAAGATTAATACTACTCTCTGATAAATCAATTTTTTTAACTATAGGCTGATCATCATTTTCAGAAAAAATCCCTAAAGGATAAATATCAATAACACCAGCTCTCAAGACACCTAAAAAGCGTGCATCAGCACGAGAGGCTAAGATTTCTTTTAATTGCCTTAACTCATCAATTGTAAATATATTTTCTGATACTAAATATAAGGCAGCTCTACCATTAATTTCAACAACGGCATCTGGCCGCTTATCAATCTCATTCGTAAACAAATCTAAATATGATAAATGCACATACAATGGCTCTTTCTCAGAAAACTGAATGAGCATATTTTCTGATATACCATACTTAGTAGGATCTTGTAGAAGAGAGTGTTTCATAGAATCATCCATTCTCAATCATCCCCTAGCTCAAGATCAATTTTTTTATCTCCTCCGAATTTCCCAGCTTTTGCTGAACCACGGGGTTTTTTAGTAGAAATTTCAACTCTATCTAAAATAGAAGAATAATCAATACCTTGTTCATGCATTTCAGATAGAAGTGTTGCAATAATTGCTAGATGCATTGGCACCTCTCCTTTTTTTGCATAGTTACTAAGAGAAGCTGGATTCATTTTTAGCAGTTCAGCAAAAGCTTTCAACGTTAGATTTGCTTTCCGAACAAGCCTATTAAATTCAGTATAGGTCATTGTTTTATAATATCATATCTATATGGCGATTCTACATAAATTTATGTAGAATCGCCATATATTAAGAAATATAAAATATGGTCACAGCCTCAGACAAATATTGCCCTAAGAAGAGGATGTATATTCTTTTATTTGCTAAAATATTCCCAAAGATGAATCACATATAACTTAAAGCCTATGAATGCCGTTGAAATTGAAGCAGCCGTCTCCGAACTTGCTGAAAAACCGTTCGATGCTCAAGAGTTTGCTTATGACTTTTTAAGAGCTTTTGGTAATAAAGAAACAACAATAAAAAAACTACGTGTTGGTCAAAGTAATTCTTCAGACATTGAGAACGGTGTACTGCAAAGAAACTATATTCACATAGCTGTATGTGATCAGGACTCAGTCTCTCAAACTTTGAACGCACTAAGAGAAAGTAAGGCAACAGAGAAAGCAAAGGCCAAGTTCATTCTCGCTACAGATGGTGCGGATTTACAAGCTGAAGATCTTATTTCTGGTGAAACTATCAGCTCTGCTTTTTCAAATTTTGCTGAGCATTTTGGTTTTTTCTTACCCCTTGCAGGCATATCAACCATTCGGGAGATTAAAGATAACCCGATTGATGTACGTGCAACAGGTCGACTCAATAAGCTTTACATTGAGCTTTTAAAAGAAAATCCAGATTGGGCAACTGAAGAACGTCGCCAAGACATGAATCACTTCATGGCACGTTTAATTTTTTGTTTCTTTGCTGAAGACACAGAAATTTTTCAACCGAGTGGTATTTTCACGCAAACCATTGAGCAAATGTCAGAGCGTGATTCAAGTAATACACACGAAGTTATTAGTACCTTATTTCATGCAATGAACGTTGATCTTTCAAAGCGAGAATCGACAAAACTACCTGTATGGGCAAAAAGATTCCCTTATGTAAATGGTGGCTTATTCTCGGGCAGTACTGAGGTGCCTAAATTTTCTAAGATAGCCCGTACTTATTTGTTGCATGCAGGTGAGCTGAATTGGCAAAAAATCAATCCAGATATTTTTGGATCAATGATTCAAGCAGTCACCAATGATGATGAGCGTGGTTCATTGGGGATGCACTATACCAGTGTGCCAAACATCTTAAAGGTGTTGAATCCTCTATTCTTGGATGATCTAAACGAGCAATTAGAGGCATCAAAGGGCAGTCCTTTAAAGTTGCTTAATTTACGCAAACGTATTGCACGGATTCGTGTGTTTGACCCTGCTTGTGGCTCGGGAAATTTTCTTGTTATTGCGTATAAAGAACTTCGTAAAATTGAAGCTCAAATTAACAAACTTCGTAATGAAGAAGGACGTGCAACCGATATTCCATTGACGAATTTCCGTGGTATTGAGATCAATAGTTTTCCTGCTGAGATTGCACGTTTAGCTTTGGTGATTGCTGAGTATCAATCGAATGTTCAGTACTGTGGTCAGATTGAAGCTCTACAAACAGTGTTGCCACTTTCTAAAGAAAACTGGATTATCTGTGGTAATGCTTTACGTTTGGATTGGTTAAGCATTTGTCCGCCGACAGGTAACACTGTGAAAGTTGTTGCTGATGATCTATTTGAAACTCCATTAGAACAGACTGAAATTAATTTTGAAAATGAAGGGGGAGAAATATATATCTGCGGCAACCCCCCATACAAAGGCACTTCAGAACAAACCAAAGAAATGAAAGATGATATGAAGTGGTTATTCAATGGGCGAATAGATAAATTCAAATCATTGGATTATGTATGCGGATGGTTCTTGAAAGCATATGATTACGGTTTAGTTACACCTACAAAAAGTGCATTTGTTACAACCAATTCAATTTGCCAAGGGCAACACGTCCCAATTCTTTGGCCGCACATTTTAAAAAATGGTTTCAAAATATTTTTTGCACATTCTTCATTTAAATGGAAAAACCTTGCTTCAAAAAACGCGGGGGTGACAGTTGTTATTGCAGGTATTACAAATTCAAATATTAATTCTTGCAGACTTTTTTCAACCAGTGACGATGGATTAAATATTGAAAAATCTTGCAGCTACATTAATCCCTACCTCACTCCTGATTTGAAAATTGAAATGCAAACAAGAACAATACCTCTATCCGAATTGCAACAAATGGATTACGGAAGTAAGGCTGCGGATGGCAAATTTTTAAATTTCGACAACGAAACAGCTAAAAAGCTAATTGGCTTAAATCCAAATGCTGCAAAATTTGTCTATCCTTACTGTAGTGCTGACGATGTTATTTCTGGGAAAATTAGAAAATGCCTTTGGATTGAAGACAATGCAGTTGAAGAGGCGTTATCAATTCCTGAAATTGCCAAACGAATTAATAGCGTCAGAGATTTTAGAAGTAAAAGCTCTAAGGAAGCAACAGCAAAACTTGCAACAAGACCCCATGCTTTTGCGGAGCCAAGGTTTATAAAGAACAAGTCCATTTTAGTTATTCCAAGCGTTACTTCTGAAAATAGAGATTACCTTCCAGTCGAGCAACTACCAAAAAACTTTGTAATTACTAACGCCGCTTTCGCCTTATACAACGCGCCCCTTTGGTATATGGCACTTATTGCTTCAAAGCTTCATCTAGTATGGATTGCGGCAGTATGTGGAAAACTTGAAACGCGGTATCGTTACTCCAACACACTAGGCTGGAACACCTTCCCCGTCCCAAAACTCACCGAAAAAAACAAAGCGGATTTAACTCGTTGCGCTGAAAATATTTTATTAGCTCGGGAAGCACATTTCCCTGCAACAATTGCAGATCTTTATAATCCTGAAAAAATGCCAGAAAACTTACGCCAAGCACATGAAGAAAATGATGAGGTGCTAGAGCGTATCTATATTGGACGCCGCTTTAAAAATGACACAGAGCGCTTAGAAAAACTATTTTCAATGTATACAGAAATGACTTCAAAACAAGTAGGAAAGAAATAAGCATGACAACTTCAGAAAATCCAACCAATCAACGAACTGTCCCTGCTGTTTCTATTAAAACGGCTTGTACAGGAGCATCAAATAAAGCAAATGAACTCGGCATGCGTCCAATGCAGGAACGTGCTTATGATAAACGTGGTGAACGATACCTACTAATTAAATCACCGCCAGCATCAGGTAAATCACGTGCATTGATGTTTGTTGCTCTAGATAAATTAGAGAATCAAGGGATTCAGCAAGCACTTATTGTGGTGCCTGAGCGTTCTATTGGCAGTAGCTTTGCAGATGAAGAATTAACAAAGCATGGCTTCTGGGCAGACTGGAAAGTACAACCTCATTGGAACCTATGTAATGCACCCAATGCTGATGATGAACGTGTTTCATCAAGATTAGCAGAAGCAATAGCTCAGTTTTTATCAAGCGAAGACAAAACTTTAGTTTGTACACATGCTACTTTCAGAAATGCTGTAGATTATTTAGGGGTTGAAGCTTTCGATAATACACTCATTGCGATTGATGAATTCCATCATGTGAGTAGTAATCCAGATAATAAGCTGGGTGCACAACTCAGTCAGTTTATGGAACGAGACAAAGCGCATATCGTAGCGATGACAGGTTCATACTTCCGTGGGGATTCTGAAGCAGTTTTATCACCAACAGATGAAAATAAGTTCGAGACTGTTACTTATACTTACTACGAACAGCTGAATGGCTATACCTATTTAAAAGCATTAGATATTGGGTATTTTTTCTATACAGGAAAATATACCGATGCTGTGATGAAAGTTTTAGATCCTACGCTTAAAACTATCATTCATATTCCAAATGTGAATTCTCGAGAAAGTACCAAAATTGGCAAGCACCTCGAAGTTGAACATATCATGGATGCAATGGGGACTTGGAAAGGCGTTGATGATGAAACAGGTTTCCATTTAATCGAAATCACAACTGAGATGGGCAATAAGCGCATTTTAAAAGTTGCTGATCTTGTTGATGATAGTGATGCAGCAAAACGCTCTAAAGTACTGACAGCACTGAAAGATCCAAAACAACGATTTAACCGTGATCATGTCGATATCATCATTGCATTAGGTATGGCGAAAGAGGGCTTTGACTGGATTTGGTGTGAGCATGCCTTAACGATTGGTTACCGTAGTAGTTTAACTGAGATTGTACAAATTATTGGTCGTGCTACTCGAGATGCTGAAGGTAAGCATCGTGCCAAATTTACCAATTTAATTGCTGAGCCTGATGCATCTGAAAAACTCGTTGTTGAGGCTGTCAATGATATGCTGAAAGCCATTGCTGCAAGTTTGTTAATGGAGCAAGTATTAGCGCCTCGTTTTGAATTTACGCCTAAAGATCAGGGTACTTTAGATGGCTTTGATTATGGTGAAGATGGTTACCAAAAAGGTAAAACAAACGTTGGGATTAATGGTAAGACAGGACAAGTCCATGTCGAGATTAATGGCTTAAAAAAACCAGAATCTGAAGAAGCCAATCGTATTTGCAAAGAGGACTTAAACGAAATCATTACGGCTTTTGTTCAAAATAAATCTGCTATCGAACGAGGCTTATTCGACCAAGAAAATATTGTTCCAGAAGAGCTAACACAATTGGCATTGGGTAAAATTGTTCAGGAAAAATACCCAGAGCTAGAAGCTGAAGACCAAGAAGCAGTTCGTCAACATGCAATTGCAGCTTTTAACTTAATTCAACAAGCAAAGAAAGAACTTGAACAAGCCCAGCAAACACTTGGAGGCACAACCGCTGGCTCTAGTGGAACTGGAAATCCAGATGGTAAACCTGAATCGAACATAGCATTTATTCAGGGTGTTAAACGTTTTATGAATGTACGTGATTTAGATATAGATTTGATTGATCACATCAATCCATTCGAATCAGCGTATGCTGTACTGTCTAAAGCAATGGATGAAGCAACACTGCGTCAAGTCCAAGCTCATATTTCAGCTAAACGTATCAATCTAAGCCCTGAAGAGGCAAAAGACTTAGCAATTCGTGCAGTACAATTTAAAAAAGAACGTGGTCGTTTACCAGATATAAATTCTCAAGATGCTTGGGAAAAAAGGATGGCAGAAGGTGTTGCAGCTTTTGCAAGATTCAAAGCACAAGAAAAAGCGAAGTCTGATATTTGATAGTGGACAATAAGTAATGAAACGTCTTTCAGATGAACAGATTCTAGATGAACTAGAAATCGAACTTGAGTTAAAATCTACTAAGGTTTTAACCCCGTTAGAAGAGCGTCTAATTTCTGGGTTTGAGGAGATTAATGTCTTCTATGCAACTCATCAACGTGTTCCATCCCTTAATGATGATGCAGATATCTTTGAAAAATTATGTGCATCTCGTCTTGAAAAAATTAAACAGAACTCTGCAATGAGTTCTGTTGTAATCCATCTCGATCAATTCAAACTATTAGGTTAAACAAGGTAAATTTTATGGCTGATATTTCTGATGATGATTTGCTATCAGAATTAGGTATAGATTTAGCACCAGTAAAACAGGTGACCTATACAGCCAAAGAAGAGCGCCTAATTTCTGGGTTTGAGGAAATTATTCAATTCTACGAAATAAATCAAAGAATTCCATCAAACTCAAATAATGCTGATATTTTTGAACGCCTTTATGCTGTTAGGCTTAATCAGCTTAGAAAATTGCCTGAAGCTATATCTCTTCTAAAAGACTTTGATCAACACAATCTATTAAATAGTATTACTTCTGAACCATCTGACATATCTGAATTAGAGGATGATGATTTACTTTCTGAATTAGGGATTGAATTGGAAGATGAAGAAAATATTCTTGTCTTACAGAATGTGAGAACCCAAAAAGAGCGTGATGCAAATGAGCTAACGGCAACTCGCAAAGTTTGCTCAGATTTCGATGTATTTAAAACTTTATTTGATCAGATTAATTCAGATATTGAAAATGGGCAACGTATAACAAAAGCTTTCGGTAAAGATGCAAGTATTGAACTTAATGATTGGTTCATTGTAGATGGTCAAATCGTCTATGTTGCTGAAGTCGGAGAGTATTTTAAAGCTCCTAATGGTGAAACAGATGCTCGATTGCGAGCTATTTATTCTAATGGTACAGAGAGTAATTTATTAATGCGCTCTTTGAAGAAAGCCTTAAATAGTGATAAGACAAGTCGACGAATTTTAGTTAAAAACAATGCAGGGCCATTATTTCATTCATCTGAGTCTCAAGACGAGGAGAATCACATCGAAATTAAAAGTGGCACTATTTATGTCTTGCGAAGTAAGTCAGATAACTCATTCATTAAAGAGCATAAAGATGTCATTCACAAAATTGGTGTGACCACAAGTAAGGTCAACCAGCGGATTACTGATGCAAAGAATGATCCTACTTATCTACTCGCAGATGTTGAGCTTGTTGCTAGCTATGGGTTACCAGAAAATATTGTGCCGCATAAATTAGAAAAGCTTATTCATAAAGTCCTACAATCAGCTCAGTTGGATATTAATATCGAAGATAGATTTGGGAAACCTGTGAAACCAAAAGAATGGTTCTTGGTTTCTCTTAACATCATTAATGACATTATTGAGCACATTAAAAATGGCTCTATTGAGACTGTTTACTACGATGCAGAAAAAGCTCAGCTGATTTCCACATCTTAGTTAGTATGAAACTTTATTGTCTTCTTTCCCATCCTGAATATCCTAAAACAAAAAGCAGTATGAAACTCTATTGTTTTAGGGTGAACTAAATATCAATAACTTACGGACAGGCTGAGTATGAGACTTTATTGTCTAATTACAGTTCACCTTTCTTCCATTCTCAAATGCCAATAGAAAAATAAGAAGTATATGACTTTAAGCCACGTAACGATTGGTTTTATGATTTAACAAAATAATAGAATTCAGAATCACAGCTCCCAATATAGAAATCAGAATCAATTTCCAATCCACAAAAAATAGTGAAATCAATAAGATCGCAACATCAATTCCCATCTGTACCTTGCCTGCTGGAATCTTAAACTGCTCTTGTAAATAAAGAACCAATAAATTAATACCACCCAAACTAGAGCGATGTCTGAAAAGAATCAGAAAACTCACACCCATCAGCACATTCGCGAAGATAGTCGCATAAAATGGATTTACGTCTGACAGGTGAAAAAAATGGGGAATCATTTCCGTAAAACCTGCCAGTAAAGCCACGGCAATAAACGTCTTTACGACTAAACCAACGCCCATTTTTTTATAAGCAAAATAGTAAAATGGAATATTGATCAGGAAAAATAAAATACCAAACTTAATATCTGTGATGTAATGAATCAACAATGACAGACCAGCTGTTCCACCCGTCATAATTCCTGCTTGCTTTAACAATGTCATCGCAAATGAAAGAATAAAAGTACCGATTAACATGGCAAGTGCATCTTCAATCTTTGAGTGTTGATCAATTACAGGCATGACTGGGCTTACCAAAGATACATTTTGATCGGTATTCATAACACTACAACTCAATAGGAGAACAACAGAGGGGAGAGAAATCTTTAAAAAAGATATGACATATTTGATCATTTTTATTTAATTTTCGCAATTTTTTCTTATATTTTCACCATAAATGCAATTTATATTCAAAATAATCCAATTGGTATAATCAAAACCAATAAAAAAGCCGAGCGATATCACTCAGCTTAAGAAAGCTTTGTTCTATTTAATCACAATGCCATTTTCTTTTAATTTTTCAAGCACGATTGAGGTATTTAAATTACTCACCCCAAAGTTTTGGGAGGATAAAATACCGATCAATTTAACCATTTCATCTAAGTTTTTGACTGCAACTTTGAGGGCAAAATCATAACTCCCTGTGAGTTTGTAAATATCTTTGACCGCAGGCTCATGCATCAGAAACTCAACAAAACGATCGTGTGTTGCATCATTATAATTTTGTAGCTTCACTTCAATAATGCCCATAATCGGTGCTGGATCAGCACTCAATGCGATTTGGGCATAATAACCAGTGATAATATTTTGCTGTTCGAGATAAATACGACGACGAGAACATTGTGAGGTTGATAAGCCAACCAATTCTGCCAGCTCTTGATTGGCTAAACGTCCATTTCGCTGTAAATGATGAATAATCTTACGGTCGAAATCATCAAGTTGGTATGTCATAAAACTCTCTGTGGTAATAGCGCGGCATAGTAACAATCATGAAAGCTGATCATGATCGAAAAGTGTAACGTCTTTAGATTAATTGCAACAAGCTCAAGGCAGAATGGTCGTTGAGTGAATGCGCTCTACCCCTTGATCCAACATCTGCTGCCAAGCCTGTTGCAGAGACCCATTTAAATCAATTGCTTTACATGCATCTTCAATCACATAGGTCTTAAATCCAAAAGCTGCGGCATTGAGTGCCGTCCACGCCACACAAAAATCTGTCGCAATCCCCACAATATATATCGTATCAACTTGATGTTCTTTCAAATACCCATTTAATCCTGTCGGAGTTTTTCGATCTGCCTCCATAAATGCAGAATAACTATCAATATCAGGATGGAAGCCTTTACGAATAATGAGTTGAGCGGTTGGAATATTCAAATCAGGATGAAATGCTGCATCATGACTCCCCTGCACACAGTGTTTCGGCCATAACACTTGAGTGCCATAATTCAACTCTATGGTTTCAAATGGCTGTTTATGCGGATGATTTTCAGCAAAAGAGATATGTTGTTCTGGATGCCAATCTTGAGTTAACACCACATGATCAAATTTTATAGCGAGCTGATTAATTAAAGGAATGATCTGATCAGCTTGATCGACTGCTAAGTTTCCACCCGGTGTAAAACCATTTTGAACATCCACTACAATCAATGCGATATTCTTTGAATTCACTAGCATCGCTGTTATTCCCTCTAAATCATCTGGTTTTACAATACCCTGCCTGCGTTGTTCTGACTAGAGATCGCAAAACTTTTAATTAAGATGAAAACTATTCAAGTTAAAGATGAATTAAAGTTTTCTACAGTTTGACCAAAGCATATTGTTCTTATGTCTCTGATCAGTCATAATTTGCATAATTGTCATTCAACTCGACTTACTGTTGGACGACGAATCAAAATACTGCAACCATCCAATATTTCGTTTAAATTACTTCAATCTCGGATGGGAAAATAGGATATTTTTTTAAAATGACTCAGCTAGCACAGAATATTCAAGGCTCAATTGTCGCAATCGTCACCCCAATGTTTGAAGATGGCAGCGTAGATTGGAAGGGTCTTGAGAAGCTCGTTGAGTGGCACATCCAACAAGGTACTAATAGCATTGTTGCTGTCGGCACAACGGGCGAAGCTTCTACACTCAGCATGGAAGAACATACACAAGTCATTAAAGAAGTGATTCGTGTCGCGAATAAACGTATTCCTATTATTGCGGGTACAGGCGCTAACTCAACGCGTGAAGCGATTGAACTGACCAAAGCAGCAAAAGAATTAGGTGCTGACGCAGCGCTATTGGTTACGCCATATTATAATAAACCAACGCAAGAAGG
>NZ_DJLC01000172.1:10517-20425 GCF_002434875.1 Acinetobacter sp. UBA6526
CAAGAAGGCTTATATCAACACTATAAAGCAATTGCAGAAGCTGTTGATATTCCTCAAATCCTTTATAATGTTCCAGGTCGTACTGGCGTTGACATGCAAAATGATACGGTCATTCGCCTTGCTGATGTTAAAAACATTATTGGTATTAAAGATGCAACAGGCGATGTTCCTCGTGGTCAAGCACTCATCGAAGGCTTAAACGGTAAAATGGCTGTTTATTCAGGTGATGATGAAACGGCATGGGAGCTGATTTTACTTGGTGCTAAAGGTAATATCTCGGTCACAGCAAACGTAGCACCAAAACAAATGAGCGAAGTTTGTGAAGCAGCATTGGCTGGTGATAAAGCAAAAGCACAAAGCTTGAATCAACAAATTGCAAATCTACACAATATTTTGTTTTGCGAATCAAACCCAATTCCTGTGAAATGGGCATTGCATGAGATGGGATACATTAGCACAGGCCTACGCCTGCCTTTAACCGCTCTAGCAGAACAATATCGTGAACCTCTTCGCAACGACTTAAAAGTTGCGGGAATTATTTAATACGAGCAATTTATGATGCAATTACGTCTTGGTGTTGTCCTTGTCATTTCAGCTTTAAGTTTGGCTGGTTGTGGTCGTTTTGCCCTCAATAATCATTCATTGGATTACAAAAAAGCAAAAGCGCTTGAACCTCTCAAATTCCCTGACAATGCAACGGTCAGACCATTTACTCCATTGTATCCAGCTCCATCGGTTGACCCACTTGCGATCGAACATGCACCGTCATTCGAAAACAAAAGTGGCAACCGTTATGCTTTACCTCGTCCAGAGGCATTGCAAACAACAGCAAGTAGCACTGAAAATACGACGACAACATTGGGTCGTCCACAACTGGTTATGGATGGGAACAAAAACCCATTATTAAAAGTGGAAGGTCCTACTGCTGCCGCTTGGCAATATACTTTTGCGACATTAAACAGCCTAAATTACAAAGTGATTTCTCAAGCAGATCATGGTTATGAAGCAACCATTACTGTGAACGATCAGAATTATCTGCTCAAGCTTTCTGCTGTAGGCTCAAGCAATACTGTCGCGCTATTCAAACTTGACACCACCTTTGCAGACCCAGCGGTTGCAACCGAAGTGTTATCCCAGATTTACCAAAATTGGCCAGCCTAGTCGTTTACTAGGCACATTTTTCAAAAAGGTTCCCCCATGTTAAAACAAACCTTGCTCTATACTGGTAAAGCAAAATCTGTATATGAAACAGACAATGCTGACCACCTGATTTTAGTCTTTCGTGATGATGCCTCTGCGTTCAATGGCGAAAAAATCGAGCAGCTAGATCGTAAAGGTAAGGTGAACAACCGTTTTAACGCCTTCATCATGGAAAAATTGGCTGAAGCGGGTATCGAAACGCATTTTGAAAAATTGCTTTCTCCAACTGAAGTATTGGTTAAAAAATTACAAATGATCCCTGTAGAATGCGTGATTCGTAACTATGCAGCGGGTTCACTTTGCCGTCGCTTAGGTGTTGAAGAAGGTAAAGAGTTAACGCCTCCAACATTTGAATTATTCTTCAAAGATGATGCACTTGGCGATCCAATGGTGAACGAGTCTCAAGCAATTGCTTTAGGTTGGGCAAATGCAGACCAACTTGCCAAGATGAAAGAACTCACTTACCAAGTCAATGATGTACTTAAAGCATTATTTGATGCTGGTAATATGATTTTGGTCGACTTCAAACTTGAGTTTGGTGTATTCCATGACCGCATCGTTTTGGGTGATGAATTCTCTCCAGATGGCTGCCGTTTATGGGATAAAGATACCAAGAAGAAATTAGATAAAGATCGTTTCCGCCAAGGTTTAGGCGGCGTTGTTGAAGCTTATGAAGAAGTTGCAACACGTTTAGGCGTAGATTTATCTGATATCTAATTCAGTAAAATCAAATAAAAAACCAGCCAATTCGGCTGGTTTTTTTGTAGTGGGCTTTTTATCTTGTCGGTTGCTGATAAATCAAATTGCCCTCTTTATAAGTCGCAACAACTTTAATATTTTTAATCTCTTTGCTTGGAATGCTCAGCGGATTCTTATCTAGAATCACTAAATCAGCCAGCTTACCTTGCGTCAAGGTTCCTTTATTTTTTTCTTCAAAATATTGATATGCAGCCCAGTCGGTCATCGACTTCAGTGCAATATATGGACTAATTCGCTCATCCGCACCTAACACATAACCACTTCGTGTCGTTCTATTCACAGATGCATCGAGCATCATCATGCTATTTGGCGGAATGACAGGTGCATCGTGATGCTCGGTAAAAATAATGTTCTTTCTGAATGCCATTCCTGTCGGAGAGATATGTTGTGCTTTCTGCTCCCCAACTGTTTGCTGCCTATGCCAATCACCCCAATAAAAGGTGTGTAATGAGAAAAATGAAGGGATAATATCCAGTGCTTTGAGCTGATCTAATTGATCTTCACGGATTGTTTGAGAGTGAATCAATACACTTCGCCGATCTGCTTTGCCTTGTTGATTGGTTGCATAGCGAACTGCTTGAATAAATTGATCTATCGCTGCATCACCATTGGCATGAGCAAGCACTTGCCAGCCTTGTTTGAAGGCAAGATTCACATAGTTGTTTACATCCTGACTATGCTTAAAGGCAGGATAGCCTTTGTAATCTTTAGTCTCACCCTCAGGTGGTACAACATAAGGCTGTGACAACCATGCCGTCTTGCCTTGTGGTGAGCCATCTAAACTGATCTTGATACCCCCGATACGGAAGTGATGATCATATTGCAGACTACTGCCATGCTTTAACATATAGTCTTTACTGGTGGTAATATCAGGATAAGAAACCACATCAACAGACAACTGGTTTTGTTGTCCCAAGGCACGCCACATATCTGTTGTCCCCTGATCAGCACGCCCTTCTTGCACCGTTGTAAATCCATTCTTCACATAGACTTGAATCCCTTTTTTTGCCATACCCAACAATACGTCAGGCGGAGCACCGTTGAAAATCGCACCAACTGCTGAAAATAAAGCGGACTCTTCGAGCACTCCATTTGGTACATTTGAATTTGGTTCACGACGAATCACGCCACCATCAGGATTTGCTGTGTTTTTATCAAATTTGAGTAACTCTAAGGCTTTGTGATTGACAGAAGCAAGGTGACCCGATTGATGTAAAATCATGACAGGTTGATCTTTTGATACTCGATCCAAATCCGTTGCGGTCGGATGACGCTGTTCTTTTAATTGTGCGTCATCATAGCCATTTCCTAAAATCCAACCATTCATTGTGCTAACAAATTCTGGATTTTGTGCTTTCCATGTTTTGAGAGCATCAATCAACGAATCAATATCCGTTACCGTGCCATCGGGTTCTGGATATAGATTGGCAACGGTCTGCTGAAAACCCACCATGTTGACGTGACTATGGGCATCGATCAGCCCCGGTAAAAGTGTTTTATTTTTTAAATCAATATACTGTGCTTGGCGATCTGTTCGCTGTTCCGCTTCTTTTTTAGTGCCTACAAATATAATTTTTCCATCTTTAACCAATAAAGCTTCTGCATAATGCGGTTCACTGCCTTCCATCGTTAAAATCGGCCCACCATAGAATAATTTCTCTGTTGAGGAAGCGGGCATACTCTTGGTCGCACAGCCAGCTAAAGCGATGGTAATTGCTGATGCTAGTGTAAGTTTATTGATATGTTTGTACGTCATGAATTAAATCCCATATTTTTATTATGCCATTATGATTAAAGCCTATTCTGTGAGGAATAGAAAGGCTAGATTGATTGCTTTTTATAATTTTTGGTAAAGAGCAACGTGATTCATTATTTAGCTCAGAAACACCCACCATTCAATATACTTGGTATTTCTATCACATTTATTTAGCTTTTTGCTTTGGTTGAAATCCAACACAAAATTGAACCAATACAGACTAGAAAAGCACCGTACCAAAAAGACATCGCCAAAGAGGTACTGAGGATAATCGCAGAGAAAAAAGCAGACAAAACAGGAATAAAATAAGAAGCGCCAGCCAGTAAGGTCACATTGCCATGCAAGATACCAATATTCCAAGCAGCATAACCAAAACCCATTGCCGCTGCCGCAAAAATCAACGAGATAGATGACTGCATATCAAAATGGAACGCGCCTCCGCCCATAAGTAGATACTTGATCCAGAGCACGATCGCAACGAGGATAAAAAACAAGGTGATACCATTTACACCTTTGGCAATCCTTGCAGTTAAAGTACAGTAAGCCGCCCACAATAACGTGCCAATAAATGCCAAACCATAGCTAAGAGGATTTGCCTGTATATTATTGAGCATACTAGCAAGGTCGAAACCTTGTTCGCCACCAAGCACCCAACAGATGCCTAATATCGATAAGATAAATCCAGGAATAATTAAGAGATTGGCTTTTTGTTGATTGAAAACAATCGCAGCAACCATGGTAAAAGTTGGCCACAAATAATTCACCATACCCACTTCAATCGCTTGACGATTATTATCACTAAAGCCAATCGACAGTGATAAACACACTTCATAAGCAACAAATAAAATGCTGCCCCAAATTAAATAAGTTTTGGGAAAAGTTCTAAGTTGCGTCCAACCAACCGATACAAGTAAAAAAATGGATGCCAGCGTATAAATCAATGCAGCCCCACCGACTGCCCCAAAATGACTACTAACATCTTTAATTAAAGCAACGATCAAACTCCATAATAAGATCGCAACCAACCCAATTAGCGTTGCTTTTTTTGCATTCATTTTCAAATCAACACATCGTTCTGCACAAAGCAAATTCCTAAATATTTGAATAGGAATGACAGCTTTGAAATTTTTAATCTAATCGGCAAATTAACCGAGTGAAACCTATTGCTGTTGCTGTTCTTGCTGCCAACGACGTTGTTGCAAGCGTTCAGCCTCTACTTCTCGTTTATTTAAGGCTCGCTCGTATAACTTGGTTCCACGCAGCTCAGGTGGTAAATATTCCTGTAGCACGAAATGCTCTGGATAATTATGTGGGTAGAGATAATCCACACCATAACCTTGCTGCTTCATTAACTTGGTCGGCGCATTACGTAGATGCAACGGTACAGGTAAATTTGCCGTTTTTTCTGCAAGCTCTAAGGCTTTGTTAATCGCTAAATAAGTACTATTGCTTTTTGGACTCGTCGCTAAATACACAGCACATTGCCCTAAAATAATACGCGCCTCAGGCATTCCAACAGCTTGAACTGAGCGGAAACATTCACCTGCCAGCAATAATGCATTTGGATTCGAATTACCAATATCTTCTGACGCAGCAATCAACATACGACGTGCGATAAAGACAGGATCTTCACCACCTTTCAACATTCGAGCCATCCAATACAAGGTCGCATCAGGGTCACTACCGCGAATGGATTTGATAAATGCTGAAACCAGATCGTAATGTTGTTCACCAGATTTGTCGTAACGTGCAATATTTTGCTGTGCAACGTTGACCACTATTGCGTTGGTCACAATGTTTTCAACATCAGGCTCAAAAGTACTTACGATCAAGTCAATCAGATTTAGCGCTTTACGTGCATCACCCGCAGCGAACTGAATCAACGCATCATATTCTTCGATGTGAATAAAACGTTCTTTTAGAAATTTATCCGTTTGAATGGCTTTATTGAGCAACGTTTGAATTGCATCCGCATCCAAGCTATTCAGGGTATACACCTGACAACGTGATAACAGCGCGCTATTTACCTCAAAAGATGGATTTTCAGTCGTCGCGCCAATCAAAGTGATTTTGCCTTTCTCAACTGCATTGAGTAAGGCATCTTGTTGTGACTTGTTGAAGCGATGAATCTCATCAATGAACACCACAGGCGTCAGTAAATCACCGCTTTCGGCGATGACCTCACGCAGCTCTTTAACCCCTGTATTCAGAGCAGATAAGCTAATAAAAGGACGATCCACGGCTTGCGCCAGCAACAATGCGATCGTGGTTTTACCTACCCCTGGTGGTCCCCAAAAGATAATCGAAGGCAAATGCCCCTGATCAATCATTTGACGTAACGGTGCATGTTCACCCAATAGATGATCTTGTCCAATAATTTCAGACAAATCACGAGGACGTAAACGTTCGGGTAAAGGAATATGCGTATCTGACATCATCACTGGCTTTATGGTCTTTTAACATAGTCTATTGTGTCTGATTCAAATCTACAATTTGAATCTGTGATCACAATATGATTGTTTAACTTTATTGCTGTTTGAGCAACTGTTGTATGGTTTGATAACTCGCAGTAATACGTGCTTCATTCGGAAAATTAGTATTAGCGAGCATCACGATCCCGATCTTCTGCTGCGGAATAAAGGCCACATAAGCACCAAAACCGTTGGTCGCTCCTGTTTTATTAAACAAAGTCGCTGCTGAAGCAAGCTTAGGTTGTTTGATTGGTGTAACTGTATGACTTTCCAAAGCCATTTTGCTTGAATTGCCCTGCAATAAAGTCGCTAAACTTACAGGATAAGTATATTGCTCCCATCCCAAACCTTGCGTCATTGCACCAACCTTAAAGTAACCGACATGGGTATTTTCAATCGTTTTACGCATCGGCTGTTTTAATTGTTGAGGGTTCAGTTGCGCATCAATGAATTTCAACATATCCGCACTGCTACTTTTCACCCCATAGGCTTCTGCATCAAACATTCCAGCAGAGACACGCATTGCCTGATCATTTTTATAACCCCATGCATAATTCTCCATCTGTGACTCTGGAACATGAATGAAACTTTGCTTCAACCCAAGCTGAGGGAACAGTGTTTTTTCAATCAGCTCGGAATATGGCTTTTTCATTGCTAACGCTGTGACATAGCCCATTAAGCCAATACTTGGATTGGAATATTGACGAGCGCCGCTAATTTTTGTCTTAGGCTGCCATTTTTGGAAATACTTGACCATATCCTGCTGAGTAACCACCTCATCAGGAAACTGCAATGGAAAGCCACCTGCAGTATAAGTACCGAGATTTAAAATAGTCGCACGATTAACTGCGGTATTGTTTAGCTCAGGAAAATACTTCGCAGGGTGATCTGAAAAAGATAATTTCCCTTGTGCTTGCGCGTATCCAGCTAAAGTAGCATTAAAGGTTTTACTGACAGAGCCAAGTTCAAATAGCGTATCATTGCGAACTTGTTGCTGGCTTTGCTTGGATGCAACACCATAATTAACAAAATAATGCTGACCATTCAGCGTGACAGCAACAGCTAAACCCGGAATATTGTATTGTGCTAATAAGGGCTTAAATTGCTGATCAATCACAGCTTTGACTTGCTGCTCTGTCAAGTCTTTTGCCCAAAGGGTTGAGCTGACAGAA
This sequence comes from Acinetobacter sp. UBA6526, assembly GCF_002434875.1. Classification (NCBI taxonomy): domain Bacteria; kingdom Pseudomonadati; phylum Pseudomonadota; class Gammaproteobacteria; order Moraxellales; family Moraxellaceae; genus Acinetobacter; species Acinetobacter sp. UBA6526. The sequence goes on from NZ_DJLC01000172.1 coordinate 17,876, forward strand.
AGTACGCCAGCAACAGTCAGCAATTTTTTCAAATTCATCGAAAAGTGTTTCGGTTTAGTCATTTATCATTTCACTTCTAGTTAATACTTTACTCAGCACTGAGCTTGAGTAATTTTGCTCGAGAACCATCTTCAATCACCCAAATAGAGCCATCTTGAGCTTGATGCAAACCACGAATACGCTGTTTCATATCCAAACGCTGAACTTCACGTACAGGTTTTGATTTAAGATCAACAACAACAATCGATTTAGAGGAAAGACCCCCAATCAAAGCTTTATCTTTCCAAAGCGGAAATTGTTTTCCTGAATAAATGATAAGACTCGATGGTGAGATAACGGGAGTCCAATCAATTTCAGGGGCTTTAAATTCTGGGCGGGTGTGATGGTCTGGAATAGGCAATCCTGAATAATGGTCGCCATTTGAAACCACTGGATAGCCATAATTTTCCCCTTTTACGATGCGATTTAATTCATCGCCACCCTTTGGCCCCATTTCTACAACCCAAAGTTGACCTTGAGCATCAAATGCCATTCCAAGTGGATTACGGTGTCCCAGTGACCAAATCTCAGCAGTGACACCACCTTGTTGTTCAAACGGATTTCCCTTTGCTGGCGTGCCATCATCATTTAAACGTAAAACTTTTCCTAAATTACTTTTTAAATCCTGAGCAGGATCAAATTTTTGTCGTTCCCCTGAACTCACCCAAAGCTGGGCATCAGAACCAAATTGCATCCGATGTCCATAATGCCCTTGCCCTGAAACTTTTGGGACTTGTTCCCATATACGCTTTACATCAACCAGTTTGGGCTGTGCAGGATCAGCGAGATCTAATGTTGCACGCGCAATCACAGCGCCATCTCCACTCGCCCCACGTTCAGCATAACTTAAATAAATCCAATGATTCTTCGCAAAATCAGGATGTAAAATGACATCGCCCAAGCCACCCTGTCCCCCGTAACTCACATTCGGCACGCCTAACACATTGATTGTGGTCTTTGCTTTCGGATCAAACAGTTTTAATCGCCCTTTGCGCTCTGTAATCAATAGACGTTGATCAGGTAAGCTTGTGATTGCCCAAGGTTCATTGAATGCGGTGACGGTCTCAATCTGATAGCTTTGTGCAATCTTGTTATTTTCAGTTTGCTGCGTTGTATTTTGTTCCAAGGTTTTAGAATTACTATTATTTGAACCGCAAGCCAACAATAATAAAAAGCCACTACACAGCACAGGTGCTACTAACAGTTTATTCATTGCTTATCTCCCTATTTGAGTCTTTATCTTAAGGGGTTAAGCAAATAAAAATACTGTAAAAGTGTTGTGCTTATAATTAACAAATAGATGAGTTAAATGGCTCTCAACGAACCCAACGAACGACATAATCCTCGATTTGTTCTTCATCTACTTCGGTTTCAGAGATACAGCGACCCGCAGCTGATTTCTTGGCTTTGATCACGCTCTGACGAGATCCTGTATTGAGATAGTGCCATGAAGGTAAATTTTTTCCTTCACTTAAACGTCGGTATGCGCAACTTGGTGGTAACCACGTAATTGTTTGTAAACGTTCAGGTGTTAGCTGAATACAATCAGGAACCTGTTCCTGACGATTGGCATAATCTGAACAACGTGCAGTCTTACAATCCAACAATTTACAAGATACTTTGGTGTAAGCAACTTCAGCGGTTTCTTCATCCTCTAATTTCACTAAACAGCAGAGCCCACAACCATCACACAACGCTTCCCACTCAGTATTGCTGAGTTGATCGAGTGAATATTTTTTCCAAAAATTTGGGCGTAATTCAGTGGACATAAAAGGCTTTTTTGAGACATCAGAAACAGTTCTAAATTATAGCATTGCTTCGCAATAATCTCCGTTTTTAAATGGCTTATCCGATTAACATTTCTTTAAGGATTGAACACTTCAACCACATAAACACCACATTTTGTTCAAAAAACACACGCTATAGTGGAAACATAATGAAAAAATTAGGAGGGTACAAAATGTTCCGTTGGGCTATTATTTTCGCAGTGATTGCATTAATCGCCAGTTTACTCGGTTTTGGTGGTGTCGCAGGTTTATCCAAAGACTTTGCCGTTATCCTACTTGTTGTTGCTGCTATTTTGGCTGTTGTGGGCTTCCTCTCAAGAGGTAAAGTCTAACGACTTCAGCTCAAAAAAATTATAAAAAAGAAGAATCCTCGTATTCTTCTTTTTTATTTTCAGATACCAACAATCAACCATTTATAATTTTGTGGTGTCATCAATTTTTCTTTTTTATGCTTTAATCAATACATTCTAAAAGAACAGATTAGGACTTACATCATGAGCTTCCCTATTACCACACGTGAAATTGAATACACTGCCCCAGATGGTCAACGCTTAATTGGTTACTTTGCTACACCAACGACTGATCAGCCTGTCGCAGGTGTGATTGTTGCACCAGAATGGTGGGGACGTAATGAATACACAGAACAACGTGCTCGTGAGCTTGCTGAGCATGGCTTCGCCGCACTCGCAATTGATATGTATGGCGATAAACGAGTCACCACAGA
>NZ_DJLC01000235.1:0-21426 GCF_002434875.1 Acinetobacter sp. UBA6526
AACTGAAAATTAAGAAAAAAAATGTAAATCTATCTCCGCTAGTCGATAGAAATTCGTTAAGATCATAGCAATTTTAAACATTTTACTTTGACCTTTTTCGAGTTGGACGTGAAGAGTGACTGTCCCCGAGATCAAAGTCAACGATATAGACAAAATTTAGGTAGCCAAATGATCGACTCAGAAGGTTTCCGACCCAACGTCGGGATCATTTTGGCAAACGATGACGGACAAGTCTTATGGGCAAAGCGCATTGGTCACAATGCTTGGCAATTTCCACAAGGAGGTATCCAGTTTGGAGAAACCCCTGAACAGGCACTTTATCGTGAACTGAGAGAAGAAGTCGGCTTATTGCCCGAACACGTCCAAATTATAGCGCAAACAAAAGGTTGGCTGCGTTATCGTTTGCCACATCGATACATTCGGTCAGATTCAGATCCGGTATGTATTGGACAAAAGCAAAAGTGGTTTTTACTGAAGTTAACGGCATCGCCTCATCATATTCAGTTAAACCTATCAGACCCACCCGAATTCGATGAATGGCAATGGGTGAGTTATTGGTACCCATTGGGTCAAGTGGTCAATTTCAAACGAGATGTTTACCGCAAAGCCATGATGGAGTTGTGTTTACAATTACCTCAGCGTTAATTGTCGTAGAATCATCATTTTAAGCAATGATTTTTGACATTAGAGCTGTTATAACTAGGCCTATAACGATTCAATAAATTGGAGTAAACATCCATGTCAAACATGCAACTCGACACGCTTAGACGCATCGTACAAGAAATTAATGCGTCCGTCAGTTTGCATGAATCTTTGGACATTATGGTCAATCATGTGGCTGAAGCAATGCATGTTGATGTCTGCTCTATTTATTTATTGGATGAACGAAATCGCCGCTATGTGCTTATGGCTTCGAAAGGTTTAAAACCAGAAGCGGTCGGCAATGTCTCCTTAAATGTTGGTGAAGGTCTGGTTGGTTTAGTCGGTCAACGAGAAGAAATTGTCAACTTAGACAATGCGCCAAAGCATGAACGCTTTGCTTATTTACCCGAGACAGGTGAAGAACTATATAACTCATTCCTTGGCGTTCCTGTGATGTATCGCCGTAAAGTAATGGGCGTTTTAGTCGTTCAAAATAAAGAGTCACAAGACTTTAGCGAAGCCGCGGAATCATTTCTTGTTACCCTTTGCGCACAACTATCTGGTGTGATCGCACATGCTCATGCAGTCGGGAATATTGATGTATTTCGTAAACCGAGTAATGGATCAACCTATAAAACATTCCAAGGGGTTTCGGGTGCTGGCGGTATCGCGCTAGGTCGAGCAATTGTGCTATATCCCCCAGCCGATCTAACTGCAATTCCTGATCGTGAAGCTGAAGATATCAGCGATGAATTAGAACTTTTGGATCAAGCGATCGCTTCTGTTCGTCTTGAAATTCAATCTTTAGATGAAAAAATGCAAGACTCTCTCATGTCAGAAGAACGTGCATTGTTTAGCGTGTTCTTACGAATGTTAGATGAAAATGTCTTGCCGAGTGAAATCAAGGAACATATTCGAGCAGGAAGCTGGGCGCAAGGTGCTGTACGTAAAGTCATCGATAAACATATTGCGCTATTTGCGCAAATGGAAGATGACTATTTACGTGAGCGTGTTTCCGACTTAAAAGACCTTGGTCGTCGCATTCTCGCATGTTTGCAAGAAGCCGATTCTAGTCACCGAGAACTGAGTCCAGATAGTATCCTGATCGGCGAAGAAATCAGTACTGCTGCGTTGGTCGAGCTTCCTGTCGATAATATTGCTGCAATTGTAACTTCTGAAGGTGCTGCCAATTCACATATGGTGATCGTGGCGCGCGCTCTCGGTATTCCAACGGTTGTTGGTGTGACTGAGCTCCCAATCACGACGCTTGATGATATTGAAATGATTGTGGATGCGTATCAAGGACGTGTCTTTGTCAATCCACCACGTCGTTTACGTCAACGTTATAAAGAAGTTCAAAAAGAAGAAGAACAAATTGCAAAAGATTTAAAGCAGTACGAAACTAAAGATGCTGTAACGCCTGATGGTGTTGCTATTCCGTTATTCGTCAATACGGGTTTAATGATCGATGTTGTGCGCGGCGTACAACGTGGTGCAAAAGGTGTTGGTTTATATCGTAGTGAAATTCCATTTATGCTACGTGAACGCTTCCCTGGTGAAGAAGAACAACGCGCCATTTACCGCCAACAGCTCAGCCATTTTGCCAATAAACCTGTGATTATGCGTACACTGGATATTGGCGCGGACAAAGACCTTCCTTATTTCAGCATTGAAGAGGAAAATTCTGCTTTAGGTTGGCGTGGTTTACGTTTTACTTTAGACCATCCTGAGATTTTTTCTGCACAGATTCGCGCGATGCTCAAAGCCAGTATTGGTTTGAATAATTTACATATTCTTCTTCCGATGGTGACCAGTGTCAGTGAAGTAGAAGAAGTGTTGTATTTACTCGAGCGTGACTGGATTGCGGTTCAAGAAGAAGAGCAAGTCAAAATCACACGTCCTAAAATCGGAATTATGGTTGAAGTACCAAGCGTGCTATTACAAATTGGTGAGTTTGCCGAACTGGTTGATTTCTTCTCGGTGGGTTCAAATGATTTGACACAATATTTACTTGCCGTAGATCGTAATAATCCGCATGTTGCTAACGTATATTCGCACTTCCACCCTTCTGTGTTACGTGCCTTAAAACGTTTAGTTGAAGAATGTCATATTCATGAAAAACCTGTAAGCGTCTGCGGTGAGATGGCTGGTGATCCATTATCAGCAATTTTATTAATGGCGATGGGCTTTAATACGCTCTCTATGAGTTCGAGTAACATCTTGCGTGTACGCAAAGCAATTTGTCATGTGCCTATGACAGATGCTCAAAGATTATTAGATGATGTTCTACAAATGAATAACCCTCTGGTCGTGAAAAGTTGGTTAGAGCATTACTTTAAGACACATGGGCTTGGCGACATGGTTAAATCCAACCGTTTAGTCGGTGCTTAACGCATTTTTAAAAATAAAGAAAAAGAGCGATTATTCTTAGAATATCGCTCTTTTTTATATCAGTATTTAAATTTTACTTAGTTTCACGTAAGTAGATTTGCTGCTTACTCCCATTCAATGTCACTCGTGGAAACTTACGATCATAATCAATCACAATTGCATCTTTACCTGAGAGATTCTTCATATCAGACTCCCATGTCACGTAATAAGTAACTTCCGCATCACTTCTTACTGGTGGTCGAATCAACTTCAGATGATCCGTAGGTAAGCTCAATTCAACACGAAAAGGGACTTGTGATACTTGAACTTTCTTTTGTTGAATCAGGGTTGCTGGGACATCCGCCATACGGCTTTCGACAGCATATAGACTTACTGTGCCCTGTTGTGGTTGAACGCTGTAATTTCCTTGCCCAACAAATTCTACCGTTACGGCGCTAGAGTGATTTGCTTTGATATGATCTGTTTGTGGCATAGAGCTACAACCCGTTAAAGCTGTCAAAGATAGACCAAGACTCAGTGCTATTTTTTTCATTTTTGAAATCTCTTCATTAATCAAACAAAAATACCATAACCAACTCCAAAAACTGCTCCACTTACACATCTTCAACTCAAAGCATCATCAACAATTAAAATAACAACTCAGCAGACTATTTGTAACGAATCACTTGAGATAATGGAATTAAGTTACTTGCTCGATGAAAATAGCTGACTTTTACATAACTGCAACAGATGACAGCCATTATTATTTTAAAAGACCAAATATTTTTAAAGCATTCTCGGCTTAGCTTCGACGGATACTCGACGAAAGTAAAATAATTCAATAATTCTTTATTTTTCATTATGTTTTATCTTTTTTTAACAATTTATACATCCACAACAACACAGTTCATGTTTAAGATTTATGCAACTTCAATCGAATAAAGCATTTAAGACATCAACTTTAATCCATTGGAAAAAAAGGTTTCATAAACCTAGAGTAAAAGTACAAAGAATGTGAACTGATTCATGTGAAACCAAATTTAGGCATCTCTTAACTCGATACCCAATTTGCAGGATGAATCACTAAAACATTCATAATTTTGAACGGTAAATAGTTGAAGTGACTTCGCTCACAAGTCATTTTGATGGAGAAAGATCATGAGCCAAGACGATAAAGTACAAGCAAATACAACGTCCTCAGGACAATGCCCTGTTCTCCACGGCGGCAATACGGAAATGAGCGGTGGCCCAATGGCATGGTGGCCGAATGCTTTAAACCTCGACATTTTACATCAACACGATAAAAAAACTGATCCAATGGATCCAGATTTTGATTACGCCAAAGCATTTGCTGAGCTTGACTTAGAAGCGGTTAAACAAGACCTACGTGAATTAATTAATACTAGCCAAGATTGGTGGCCAGCGGATTGGGGCAGTTATGTCGGGATGATGGTCCGTACCGCATGGCACCTTGCAGGAAGCTATCGTAAACAAGATGGTCGCGGTGGTGCAAATACAGGTAATCAACGTTTCGCGCCATTAAACAGCTGGCCTGATAACGTCAATACAGATAAAGGCCGCCGTTTGTTATGGCCAATCAAGAGAAAATACGGCAACAAAATCTCATGGGGCGATTTAATCGTACTCGCAGGTACAGTGGCATATGACGTTGCTGGATTAAAAACCTTTGGTTTCGCAGGCGGCCGTGTCGATATTTGGGCACCTGAAAAAGATGTGTACTGGGGCAGTGAGAAAAAATGGTTAGATGCAACTAAAAACCGTTATGACAACGATCAAGATCGTGCATCCCTTGAAAATCCACTCGCAGCAGTACAAATGGGTTTAATCTATGTCAACCCAGAAGGTGTAGATGGTATACCTGATCCATTGCGTACTGCACAAGATATGCGGACCACATTTGACCGTATGGGGATGGATGACGAAGAAACGGTTGCTTTAACTGCGGGTGGTCATACTGTTGGTAAGGCACATGGTAATGGTGAAGCAGAAAACTTAGGCGCTGATGTGGAAGGTGCTGATGTTGAATTCCAAGGCTTAGGTTGGCATAACTCAGAAGGCACAGGCAATGCTGGTAATACCATGGTCAGTGGTATTGAAGGTGCTTGGACGACTCATCCAACCAAATGGGATAATGAATTCTTCTACTTACTTTTCACTTATGATTGGGAATTGCGTAAAAGCCCTGCGGGTGCGCATCAGTGGGAACCAATCAATATTAAAGAAGAAGATAAACCAGTTGATGCCCACAATCCGAATGTTCGTCGTAACCCGATCATGACTGATGCGGATATGGCACTTAAAATTGACCCAGAATACCGTAAGATTTCTGAACGTTTCTATCGTGACCCAGCTTATCTTGCAGAAGTTTTCTCTCGTGCTTGGTTCAAACTGACGCATCGTGATATGGGGCCAAAAAGTCGTTATTTAGGTGCGGATGTACCATCAGAAGATTTAATTTGGCAAGATCCGATTCCAACAGTAGATTACACCTTAACTGATGGTGAAGTCGCGGAACTCAAAGCGAAGTTACTTGCAAGTGGTCTATCGGCTAGTGACCTCATCACAACCGCTTGGGATAGTGCACGCACTTACCGTGGCTCGGATTTCCGTGGTGGTGCAAATGGTGCACGTATCCGCTTAGCGCCACAGAAAGACTGGGTAGCTAATGAACCTGAACGCTTACAAAAAGTCTTGGCAGTGTTGGAGTCAATCCAAGCCAGCTTAAGCAAGAAAGTAAGTATTGCTGATCTCATCGTACTTGGTGGTACAGCGGCTGTTGAACAAGCAGCACATAAAGCTGGTGTTCAAATTACCGTGCCATTTGCAGCAGGTCGTGGCGATGCAACTGCCGAACAAACAGATGTTTATTCATTTGAACCTTTAGAGCCGTTACATGATGGTTTCCGTAACTGGCAGAAACAACACTATGCAACGACACCAGAAGAGCTATTGCTAGACCAAGCTCAACTTTTGGGATTAACTGCACCTGAAATGACCGTTTTAGTTGGTGGCTTACGTGTACTTGGTGCGAACTACGGCGACAACCCTCAAGGTGTACTCACAGATCGCGTTGGTGTGCTCAGCAACGATTTCTTCGTAAACTTGACAGATATGCAGTACAACTGGAAACCAACTGGCCGTAACAGCTACAACATCGTTGAGCGTGACAGCGGCACAGTAAAATGGACAGCAAGTCGTGTGGACTTAGTATTTGGTTCAAACTCCATTCTACGTGCTTATGCTGAAGTCTATGCACAAGATGACAACAAAGAGAAATTCGTAAAAGACTTTGTTAAAGCTTGGGTCAAAGTGATGAATGCAGATCGTTTTGATCTCGCCTAATCCATGTGATATTTTAAGTGAAAGAAAATAAAGAACCCTCGTGGTTCTTTATTTTTATATAAAACTCAAAATATTAGTAGAAAAATAATCATGCCAAATCAAATCGAACAATTGATTCAAGAACACGACATGATCCTATTCGATGCGCAGTGTGTGCTCTGCTCCGCTTGGGCTGACTTCATGATCAAACATGACCATCAAACTCAATTCAAATTAGTCTCTGTCCAGTCTCAACTAGGACAACAAATTCTTAGAAAATATCAATTTCCAACTGACCATTTTGAAACCATGATTTTGCTAGAAAAAGGTCAGCTCTACACCGAATCAACTGCTTTTTTGCGGACCATGCAGCGTCTCGATTTCCCTTATTCCAGTTTAAAATACGGCAAACTGCTTCCAAAAAAGTTACGCGACTTTGCCTATCGTCGCATCGCATTAAATCGTTATCGGCTATTTGGCAAAACTGAGCACTGCTATGTTGTTGGTTCAGATGTGGAATCGCACTTTTTATTAGATGAGAAATTAAAATGAAGAATGCTGAAATGGCGCTTCATCGTATCTTAAAATTTTGTCAGTTGATGATTGCGCTACTTTGGATTTATCAAGGGTTATTTCCCAAATTCATCTTTCAAGTCGCTGATGAAAAGGTATTATGGCAGTTCATACATATCCCGACATCCTATATCACCGATATGATTGTTTTATCAGGGATTGCAGAAATTATTTTTGGAAGTCTATTCTTATTTATCAAACATCAGTATTTACATGATCTGAATTTATTGGGTTTGACACTCTTATTGCTTTGCGTTCTATTGATCTATCCGGACAGGATTTATCAAGCATTCAATCCTGTCGTTATGAATTTGGGGTTAGGTTGTCTCTCAGTCATCGCACTTTGGTGCATTGATGCTCAAAAAATTAAGCCCGAATAAAATGACCTTCACGGATACAATAAAAAGGATTAACCAATTTTGAAGAAGACTTCATCGCTTGCTGTAGTTCATGCTCTGGCGCATCGCGCTTTTCATCCGTAAGCTGAAAAGTTCGATAATGAATCGCCAAGGAACGATGTGCGTGTAAATCCAAATGTGCATGGAACGCATCTTGCGGGTTCATATGTACATAACGCATCAATTTTCGTGGCTCATACGCCCCGATTGGTAGTAGCGCAACTCGTGCATCTCCATAACGCTCATGGATCTGTTTAAAGTGGCCTGCATAACCTGTATCACCAGCAAAGAAACAGTGTCCAGTTTTTGCCAATAACGAAAATCCCCCCCAAAGTGCTCTATTTTGATCTCGGATTCCACGTCCTGAGGCATGTTGCGCTGGTGTGTATGCAATCTTCAACTCATCATGGAACGGAATTTCTTGCCACCAATCCATTTCAATCACATGCAAATGTTTGGGCATATAGTGACTATTGCCTAAGCCTGTGTAGATTGGCATCTCGAATTTTTCATGCAACCATTCTAAAGTCGCAAGATCCATATGATCGTAGTGATTGTGGCTCAATAGTACGCCATGAATCGTAGGTAAATGCTCAAGTGCGATTCCAGCAGGACAAGCACGCTGCGGCCCTTGCCCTTGTTTAGGACTCACATATTCACACCAAACTGGATCAGTCAAAAAGTTATATGGCCCAATTTGAATCAAGACTGTGGCATGACCAACAAACCAGATTTGCCAGTTATTGAGGTCTGCTTCGGGTCGATTTTGCGGAAGCTCCAACATATGGTTACGCATGTTCCATTCATGCGAACGGTCAACATTCCACGTATAAGATTTACGTGTTGCTAGCCAAGTCAGTAATCCTTTTCGATCAAAAGGCGTTAGACGCTTTTCCAAATTATAAAAGCGATCAACCCCACAATGATCAGATGTTTCATGTGGAAATGGAGGTTTCCCAAAAGTATGGCTCAAGCAAGATTGGGTCGGCAATTGATAGGTTAATGTCGGCTTATCTTTCATGTACTTCTTCTATAATGAAATCTGATCATCTTTAGCATCAATGAATAAGCTTAAAATGATAACGGACTATCACTCTAACTTTTTTCAAATCAATCTATTGTATGAGTTTTGAGAGGGTTTGATTACAGTCAAACGATCAAATTTGATCCTAACATAACGTTTTTAGTTATGCTGATTTTCTTCACTTGAGTCAACACAAATTTAAGTTATTGCTAAGCTTCATCATCTAGATTGCTCCTATCGAATGCTTAATTTTTTAATACATTTTTTATATTTTAAAATGAAGCATATTGTATAAAAAAGCAGCTACTATATAATCCGCCACACAGAACGACTTTCGAATACCCATACTTTTAAAAATAACAGTAAGACATACTTGGATCAGTCTTATGGAATTACGACATTTACGCTATTTCATCACCGTTGCAGAAGAACTTAGTTTCAGCAAAGCTGCAATCAAACTTCACACCGCTCAACCATCTTTAAGCCAGCAAATTAAAGATCTGGAAGATGATGTTGGTGTGCAGTTGTTTCACCGTACCAAACGCAAAGTAGAGCTGACCGAAGAGGGTCATGTATTTTTGGAACAAGCTCGCTTAACCTTAAATCAAGCGGATAAAGCTGTGACAATGGCTCGCCAAGTCGCAGCGGCAAAAGTACAATTTCTTCGCATCGGTTTTGTGCCATCGGCTGAAATACGGATTTTTCCTTATATTATCCCTCGCTTGAGAGTCAAAATTCCTAAGCTTCAAATCCGAACACTTAACTTAAAAGAAAGCGATCAAATTAATGAATTAAAGAAAGGCGATTTAGACATTATTTTTATAAATCAAGACTTTCAAAATGATACCTTTGCAAGTCAGCTTGTCCTGAAAGAGCCTTTGATTTTTATGCTCCCCAAACGACATCCTCTAGCGAATGTAGATGAAATCACAACGGATCAACTCAACGGCTTAGACCTTACGATTCTTTCACACAAACTATCTCAACCACTCGCGAAAACGATTTTGCAGTTTATCGATCAGCATCAAATTAAGTTCAAAACCATCCATGAAGCCAACGGTATTGCGGAAAGCATCGAAGCCGTGGATTCAGGGCAAAGTTGTGCTATTTTGCCATCATATATGCAAGCATTGGCAACCGAGAAGGTCGTAGTGAAAGCCTTAAATCATGCATTGCCTTGCTTAGATGTATTTATGAGCTTCAATAAGATCTCATCGAACGAAACGACTGAACAATTCTTAGAAGAAATTCGGCTCGTTTTTGATTTGGATCAATTTCCACTTTATGCAAGTTAAAAAAAGCCGACTTAGTCGGCTTTTGACTGATGATCACTTAAACATTGCTAAAAACCGCAGCAAACTTTTGGAAACCTGGTCGTTTGGAAATGTTTTCTAAATAACGTTCAATCGCTGGATGTGATTGCACTTCATTCATTTTTAATTGCCAAAATAGCATTGCCGCTACCGAAACATCTGCTGCGGTAAATTGCTCACCGCATAAATAAGGACTCGCCTCACCCAGTCCCTGTACAAAAGCATTATAGGCATCTTCATAGTCACCATAACCGACAGACATTTTTTGCTCTGCTTTCACATCAATGCCCAGCATTTTATTGGTAGATGCGGCCTCCCAAGGACCAGAGATAAAGAATAACCAACGATAATACAGCCCACGTTTTGGATCATTTAATGCTGGAGCTAAGCCTTTTTCTGCAAATTTATCTGCTAAATAAGCGCAAATTGCATCAAGCTCATACACCACCACATCGCCATCGACCAAAACAGGGACTTTGCCAAATGGATTGATTTTTAGATATTCAGGTGATTTCATTTCTGTCTGATAAGCCACCTCAATGCGTTCACACTCAACACCTAATTCAATGAGTAACCAGTCTACAACTACACCGCGAGACATATTATTGGTATAAAGTTTAAGTGCCATTTTGATATTTCCTTGTTTGTTGGTTTTATCTAAATTTAATGGCTGTGATTGTCAGTTTTTGTCAGTAGTCGCACGACAAACTTCTTGTGTCCACCATTGTTGAAATAATTGTTGTTTAAATTGTGGGTAAAGTTCTTGGCCGAGGCTCAATTGCTGGATGCGATCAATTCGAAAGTGCCTAAAACCATCACGCAGTTCACACCATGCTGCAAGCACGATGCGATCATTAAAATAACCTAAAGCAAAAGGCCACAAAACTCTAGAGCTGATTCTTTGCTGTTCATCAGCATAATCCACGGTGATTTTAACTTGTTGTCGAATCGCTAAACGAACTTGTTCCACCAGCATTTCATTGACAGGTAGCCATGCTGTAATTGATCTCAATGTGGTTTGCTCTAATAAATGCTGACAGTGCTCAGGCAGAACTGCATTTAACTTCGCAAGAACGGCTTTGGAAGCAGATTTTAAGGCTTGATCTGGAATATCATTTAGCCAATTTAAAGCTAGAAAAATGGCCTCAATTTCGGTTTCATTCAAGGTCATTGGCGGTAACAAAAAATCTTCTTTAAGCTGAAAGCCTAAACCCGCCGCCGCATCAATATTCACACCTTGATCACGTAAGGTCTCAATATCTCTATACACACTGCGCTGACTGATCTGCAATCGCTCTGCTAACACCTGTGCTGTGACTGGATAACGATATTCTCTTAAAAGTTGCAGCAGATTGAGCAAGCGAATTGAGCGTGACATGAAATTCCTATTGTTATTATTCAAAAGCTGAAAATGGAAGTTCCTCTCCATCGTTATTATTTTTTAGGCTTGTTCCATCATAAATGACTTATAAAATGATGAAACAAGCCTCATATCGAATATATTAGGCTTCAGTTAATACTGCAGCCTGTATAGTCGTTTGTAAATAACGATGTAACTCAGACACATTATTTGCAATTGTTAAGGGTTGATACTGCTCTAAGATTGAAATGCTATGCACACCATAGCTCACGCCAATACGTGGCATATTTAGATTTTGTGCCATCTCGAGGTCATAACTGGTATCCCCCACCATAATCGCACGTTCAACAGCCACATCTAATTCCGCTAAGATTTGCTCTAACATCAATGGATCAGGTTTCGACTTGGTTTCACTCGCAGCACGAGTAATGTCAAAAATGTCATGGCTATTCGTTTGAGTTAACACACGATCTAAACCTTTACGACTTTTTCCAGTAGCAACTGCAAGCTTTAAACCACGCTGCTTAAGCTCAGCAAGTAATTCAGCCACACCAGCAAACCATGCATCGCCTTTAGAATTGGCAACATAATGATCGGCATAACATTGCAAAATATCTTGCTGCAAATGTGGTACTTGCGGAAATAATGTTTGCATTACTTCAGGTAAACCTAGACCAATAATACTTTTAGCAGCTTCATTCGTAAGTGGTTGTTGAAATTGTTGTGCTGCATATTGCAGACTTGCCACAATTTGCCCTACCGAATCGAATAAGGTTCCGTCCCAATCGAAAATCACCAGTTCGATTTTTTGACTCATTTCTGCTTTCTCAACTCATCGACCACTTGCTGCATATCTTCAGGCATTGGTGCTTCAATCACAGGATAATTTGGGATTTCTAAACGCAATGCATGTAAGCATAAACGTCTTGCTTCTGGCCCTGTATAGACACTGTTATGTCCATATTTATCGTCACCCACTAATGGATGACCAATACTTAAACCATGCACACGAATTTGATGTGTACGTCCTGATAATGGTGAAGCATGTACTAAGGTTGCTGCCTTATAACGTTCAATGACCTTCCATTCCGTTTTACTTGGCTTACCGTCTTTGCTGACACGCACACGACGTTCGCCATTGGCCAGCTCATAACGCAACAGAGGTGCATCAATCAACTGCTGATCTAAGCTGACCTGACCTTTAACAATTGCAGCATAGGTTTTCTTAATTTTATGTTCACGAAGTAAATCTTGCAGTAATTTCAGCGTACTACGCTTTTTACTGATCATCACCAAACCAGAAGTATCACGGTCAATACGATGGATCAGTTCTAAATACTTTTTCCCTGTTGCAGCGCGTAAAGCCTCAATCAAACCGTAAGCCACGCCACTACCACCATGCACAGCAATCCCTGAAGGCTTGTTCACGACTAATAGGCCTTCATCCTCATACACGACTCGGCTGAGTAGGCTTTGTGCCACACTATCACTCACAGGTGCGGCTGTTTCATCTTTTTGTTCATAACGGATCGGTGCGACACGGATTTGGTCACCAATACTTAAACGAGTCTCTGCTTTTATTCTTTTTTTATTAACGCGTACTTGTCCTTCACGAATCAAACGATAGATTCGACTTTTGGGAACACCTTTTAATCGGGTAAATAAAAAGTTATCTATTCGCTGCCCGTCTTGATGCTCATCCACGTCAAACCAAGTGACACTTTGCCATTGTTGTGTAGAATTCATACGCTCGATTAATCCAAGATTTGCTAAATATGATTAAAAAATGATCATTTAGCTAAGTTATTTCACAAGAAACCTAAACTTAGCCCATAGGCAGATGCTGCAAGGTTTGGTATATTCAGCGCACGGATACCACCGTAAGTGAGCATCAAATCGGAAATTTTATTTTAGATAAAATTTTAAATCGAAGAGATATTCACCAACAACTCGGATAGGTCCTAAAGAATTATGCCGACGCCGAAGGCTTATTATATCGGCAAAATGGCAAACTGTTGCGTTTAATTGTGCATCTGCACATACAGTTTGTTCAGAAAAAATATGTCGCCAGCAATTTGCTGGTTATTAAACGTAAACTGATCCACATCAGACAATTTGCTCCCTGATGTCGCATTCAGGCTAAAGCGTTGATGCATTGGAACTGCCAGGCAGAGATACGATGATCATTCCGTATCGAGACTTCCAGATGGATCGACTTCAATGCTTAATGACAGTGAAAGTCACCATCCAATGCACCGCTCACCCGCCAGTGAAGCGTACAGGAAACTTTGGTTATGTCGGGTTGAGTGATATTTCACAGATGCAAAACATGGATGAAATATCAATTACCCTAAGATTGAAGCAATATTGCTAACATCGAAATAACGGTATCAAAGCCCAAACTGGATACTAACAGTCAGTGGTTTCAGAGCATCGTACATAAAGTTGCTTCTGAGTCTTGATCGCGCCAATTTGATGTTTGTTCAAACGTAATGAGCCCGTTGTTTGTGTGCATCACTATTAGGTGTCACACCCATGAAACGTATGTTGATTAATGCAACTCACGCCGAAGAAGTTCGCGTTGCACTTATCACTGGTAATCGTCTTTACGATTTCGATTTAGAGAATCGTACTCGTGAACAAAAAAAATCAAATATCTATAAAGGCCATGTCACTCGCGTTGAACCATCTTTAGAAGCGGTTTTCGTTGAGTACGGCGCACAGCGTCAAGGCTTTTTATCAATGCGAGAAATCGCAAACTCATATTTCAAAGCTGATCCTCGTCAAACATCAAACATTCGTGAATTGATCACTGAAGGGACTGAGCTACTGGTTCAAGTTGAAAAAGAAGAACGTGGCAACAAAGGTGCTGCGCTTTCGACGTTCATTTCACTTGCTGGTCGTTATCTCGTTTTGATGCCAAACAATCCGAAAGGTGGCGGTATCAGCCGTCAAATTTCAGGTTCAGTACGCGAAGAGTTAAAAGAAATTTTAGCATCACTCAATGTTCCTCGTGGCATGAGTGTGATCGTTCGTACTGCTGGTATCGGCCGTACACAAGAAGAGTTACAACTCGACTTACAACATTTGTTAGACCTTTGGGCTCAAATTCAAAGTTCTGCAAGTTCTGGCCCTTCTCCGATGTTGGTTCATCAAGAAGCAGGTGTAGTGACACGTGCTATTCGTGATTACTTACGTGATGACGTTGCAGAAATTTTAATTGACAGCGAGCAAGCCTATAACGAAGCTTATAACTTTGTAAAAGCAGTGATGCCTCGTCAGCTCGACAAATTAAAAACTTATACCTTGAATGAGCCTTTATTTGCTCATTTTGGTATCGAAAGCCAAATCCAGACTGCGTATGAGCGTGAAGTAAAACTTCCATCTGGCGGTTCAATCGTGATTGATCAAACCGAAGCACTGGTATCAATTGATATCAACTCGGCAAAATCAACACGCGGACACGATGTTGAAGAGACTGCATTAAATACCAACTTAGAAGCAGCCGAAGAAATCGCACGTCAACTTCGTTTACGTGATATTGGCGGTTTAGTCGTAATCGATTTCATCGATATGACCAAAGATCGTAATCAGCGTATGGTTGAAGCGAAACTTCGTGAAGCAACACAAAGTGATCGTGCACGTATCCAGTTTGGTCAACTTTCACGTTTTGGCCTCATGGAAATGAGTCGTCAACGTTTGCGTCCATCTTTGGAAGAAGCAACAGGTTATGTATGCCCACGCTGCCATGGTACAGGTATGGTTCGTGACTTACGTTCGTTGTCACTTTCAATTATGCGTAAAGTGGAAGAAATCGCATTACGTGAGCGTCAAGGTGAAGTGCAAGTTGAAGTGCCTGTAGAGATTGCTGCATTCTTATTGAATGAAAAGCGTCACAGCCTTGTTTACTTAGAACAAACTTCTAATGTTCGAGTAACGGTACTCCCTCATCCGCATTTAGAAACGCCACACTACGAAATTCAATACAACCCAGCAGGCTTTGCACCATCTAGCTATGAACGTACTGAAGCGACTCGTTCAAGCGAAAAAGAATTGGGGTATGAATCTTCTGAATGGCATTTAGAAGATGCTGAGCATAACCACGCTGCACCTGCTCAAAACAATGCAGCACCACAAAAGAAAGCTGCTCAACAACAGCAAACAGCTCAGCCTAAACAAAACCAAGCGGCAGCTCAAAAATCAGCTAGTCCTTGTGCATGGTTAGAGAATTTGTTTGTTCAAAAGCAAGCTCAAACAACTGACCAATCACGTTCTGCGCAAAATGCAGCAGCAGCGATTGAGCAAATGATCAACAACGGCGCAGTAAGCCGTGGTCAATTTGGTCAAGTCAACACACCTGCAACAGTAGAAACTACTGCTCAAGCAGGTAACAACAATGCTTACATGTCTCAAGCACCAGCGAAACAAGAAACGCGTGAGCAATTTGAAAAGGATGAAAAACCGCATCGTCCAAATCAAAACCAGAAAAAACGTAAGCACAAAGAGCAGCGTGAACAACATTCACAAGCACATGAGCAACAAAATCAAGTTCATGAAGAAGTTGTTCAGCTTTCACGCCAAGAACAGCGTCAAGAGCAACGTGAATTAAAACGTCAGCAAAAACGTCAACAACAGCACGAACCGCAAAACCAGCAACAGCATCATGAAGCTGCAAACGGTAATGATGCTGCGCCAGTGCCACGTCGTGATCGTAATAATCAGCAACGACCAAATCGTCCAAACCGTCATCGCGATCAAAGTGTCTTAAATGAGACACCTGCTCAAGCAGAATCAACAAACAATCCTCAACAAGTAAAAGTTAATGTTGTTGATGCGCCACGTGCAGAGTCAATGAACACTGCCTTGATCGTGAATATTGACCAAGGTCAAAGTGAAATTGTGGCAATTAACCCACAACAACCAGCTGTGGAAAAAGCTGCACCAAAAGCTGAGTCCGTTGCTCCTGCCGTAGTCGAGACCGTTGAGACTGCACCTGTTCAAGAAGAACAAGTTGTCGTTGAAACAACGCCTGCTCCTGAAGAAGCACAAGCGCCTGCAAAACGTGCAAGTAACGATCCACGCTCTCGTCGCCGTCAACGTGGCGCTCAAACTGAGCAAAAAGCCGCTGCGAAAGTTGCGCCATCGCAAATTCCTACGCTGGGTCAATTCACACTTGGTAGCTTGATTCGTCATGTCTATGGTGAAGATTGCACAATTTTGATTGAGCAATTTGGTCTTGTTACAACCTTCAACCGTGCTTTACAAAAGTTCTCTGAACAATATGCAAGTACGCTAGTTGCTGAAACAACAGTAGTTGAAGAAAAACGTCCTGTAACTCGTGATGCTGAGCTTCCTAGTCAAAAACCGACTGAGGACGTTGAGCCTGCACCAGTGCTTGCATTAACACCTCCTGAAGCTCCAGCTGCTCGTGTTGCGAATGATCCACGCGAACGTCGTCGTTTGGCAAAACTCGCTGCGGAACAAGCCAAAGAAGCTCATATCGCTTCAAATGCTACACCTACAACAGTCGAAAGCACTGAGACTAAGGAAGAAGCACCTGCGCCAGTAGTAGTTGAAACTGAAGTGGTTGCAGAGCCAGCAGCACCAGAGCAACAGCCTCTTGAGTTAGCAACAACTGATGCTGAAAAAGTACCAGAAACTGAGGTTGCAACAACGAAAGAAGAGACGGCTAAAGAAGCCGTTGTCGTTGAAGAAACTGTGGTTGTGGAAGCAGCACCCAAAAAAGTAAAAGCTGAAGAGAAATCTGAAGCCGTTACTGAAAAGGTGGATGCTGAAGACGAAGCTGCTCAAATCGAGAAAGAAAAATCGAGCCGCCCTCGCCGCCCGCGTGGTCGTCCACCGAAAAAGAGCACAGCTAGCAATGAGTAATTTGCTAAATTGCACACAATAAGCAAAAGCCTAGTCATTTCGATGACTAGGCTTTTTTGTTATTTTGTCAAATTAGGTTGATTGCTCTAGGGACTTACCATTAAAAACAGCATCAACAACAATGATGTTAAATGGTTGTGTTCCATACAGATAGCCATTTTTGGATTGATCGAAAAATAAATAGGATTGATATGAGCCAAACTACGCAGACCGATATTATTACTCTTGGTGATGTCGCAACTCGACTTCCCAACTTCATCACTAAAGTACCTCATATCCTGAATGGTCTTAAACAAGCATACTTGCGAACACCAACATCTCCAGCAGGTTTGGGGATTGCCTTTGAAAAAGCAGTAAAACGCAATCCACAAGGCATCGCACTGTTATTTGAAGATCAAAGCTACAGCTATCAAGCGTTAAATGAATGGGCAAACCAAATTGCGCATTACTATTTATCTATTGGTGCTAAAAAAGGTGATGTCGTTGCAGTGATGGTTGAAAACCGTCCTGAGCTAATTGCATCAATCGTGGCTTTAGCCAAAATCGGCGTCACAATCGCATTAGTCAACACATCACAAGTTGGCAAAGTACTGGCTCACAGCATTAACTTGGTCAATCCAATTGCAGTCATTGCGGGTGAAGAAGTTCGTGCAGCGATAGACGAAACCCGTGCAGACTTAAATGTTGCTCCAGATCGTTTTCATTGGTTTGCAGATCAAGAAACGCGTAAAAATTCAGGTACTGCCCCTCAAGGCTATATCAACCTTGCTCAACAAATTGATCAATTTCCAAAGTTCAATCCATCAACCACACGTACTGTTACGGGTAAAGATGGCTTATTCTATATTTACACCTCTGGTACGACAGGCTTACCAAAAGCAGTGATCTTTACGCACAGCCGTTGGACATTGGCATATGGAACTTATGGCCATATCTTGAATCTAGGTAAAGATGATGTAATGTATGTAACACTACCACTTTATCATGCAACAGGTGTTGTTGTGTGCTGGTGTGGTGTGATTGCGGGCAGTGCAACACTTGCTGTACGTCGTAAATACTCGACTAGCGCATTCTGGAAAGATGTTCAAAAATTCAATGCTTCTGCGATTGGTTATGTAGGCGAACTTTGCCGATACTTGATTGATGCGCCTGAAACAGAATTAGATCGTGCTCACCGTGTAACCAAAATGATTGGTAATGGGATGCGTCCAAATATCTGGGGCAAATTCAAGGACCGTTTTGGTGTTCAAGAAGTACTAGAACTCTATGCATCAAGTGAAGGTAACGTTGGCTTCAGTAATATTTTCAACTTTGATAATACTGTAGGTTTTTCTCCAACCCCTTATGCAATCGTTGAATTTGATAAAGAGAAAAATGAACTTGTACGTGACAAAAAAGGTTACTGCAAGAAAGTGAAAACAGGCGAAGTTGGTTTACTTATCGGTAAGATCACTAGCCGCTCTCCTTTTGATGGCTATACAGACCCTGAGAAAAATAAATCTGTGATTTTGAAAGATGTGTTCACTAAAGGTGATTCATATTTCAATACAGGTGATTTGGTACGTGATATCGGTTTCCGCCATGCACAATTTGTAGACCGTCTTGGCGACACTTTCCGTTGGAAAGGTGAAAATGTTTCTACAACCGAAGTTGAAAACATGGTTTGTGAATATGACAAGATCGCTGAGGCTGTCGTATACGGTGTAGAAATCCCAAATACCAATGGTCGTGCTGGTATGGCAGCAATCACGCTTGTTGACGGTGTAGAGCTCAATGAAACAGATTTAGCAGAGATGGTGAACGTATTTAAAAAATGCTTACCGTCATACGCAATTCCTGTTTTCTTGCGTATACAAGCAAAAGTTGAAACAACAGGTACATTCAAATACCAAAAGAATAAACTCAAAGAAGAAGCGTTTAATCCAAGCAAAACTTCTGAACGCTTATTGGTTTTATTACCTGGTGCAACAAGTTATTGTGATGTAAGTACTGAGATTTTTGACAATATTCAAAGTTATCAATACCGTTTCTAGTTTATTTTTTAGCTAAACAAGAGGAAATCGTGCTTTTTATAAACAATCATGCACATGTTTTTAAATTTCCTCTTGTGTTAGTTGAATAAGTTGCTAGAATACGCAACATCAAAACGAGATGGGTCGTTAGCTCAGTTGGTAGAGCAGCGGACTTTTAATCCGTTGGTCCCGCGTTCGAGTCGCGGACGACCCACCATTTAATGTTTTGTTAGTTTGTAAAATGTATTTTACAAATGCCTGTAAGAGGTTTAACGTCATAGAAAATCATAGATTTTCCTTTATGACAAAGTAAAAAATATTTTACTTATCCTCGTTCAGGGTCGTTAGCTCAGTTGGTAGAGCAGCGGACTTTTAATCCGTTGGTCCCGCGTTCGAGTCGCGGACGACCCACCATATTCTAAAAAGCCTCATCATAAATGATGAGGCTTTTTATTTTGTCTAAACTATTTTTCCAAATGATGACAAATAAATTTAAATTGCTTTAAGCATCCTTGCTCAAAGCATTCATATCATTACATTATAAAAATGCTTCTAAGACTGAGTTTAAGAATATATGCCCTTGAGCTGTGCAAGCTAAGATAGCAGAGTCTTCAAGCAATAATTTTTTGTCACGTAATTGCGTTAAAACATCATCCAAATCACTCAACGCTAAGCCTGTACGTTGTTCATAAAGTTCAGCTGGCACACCGTCATTTAAGCGTAGTGCATTCATCATAAACTCAAAGGGTAATTCGTCTGCTTCAATTCGTTTCATTTGCACATGATCAGCAGGAACTTTTGCTAAGTAATCTTTGGGCAAGCGTGTCTTCTGAAAGCGGTAAATCCCATCAGAACGCGTCACTTTACCATGTGCCCCAGCCCCAATTGCCAAATAGTCTCCAAACTGCCAATAATTTAGATTGTGTGTAGATGGCTTTTCCTTTCGCCATGCAGAGACTTCATAATTCACGTAGCCATTTGCAATAAGATAGGCCTCACCTTTCTCCTGAATATGCTCTAAAACTTCATCTTGTGGCAATATAGGCTGAGTTCTAAAGAAAACAGTATTTGGCTCAATGGTTAACTGATACCAGCTAATATGCGTCGCGCCATGCGTTACAGCTAACTTTAGATCTGTGAGCGCCTGTTCTTCTGTCTGCTCTGGTAAGCCATGCATTAAATCGACATTGACACGCTCGAAGCCTGCCTGACGCGCCTGCTGAATTGCATCCAAAGCATTATCTGCTGAATGAATCCGCCCTAAGCGCTGTAAATGATCAGCATCAAAACTTTGTACACCGAGCGATAAACGATTAATTCCAGTCGCAAGATAATCTGCAAAAGGATCATGCTCAACTGTTCCCGGATTAGCTTCCAGTGTAATCTCACAATCGGCTTCAAAATCCAATCGCGCTTTAAGTTGATCAAATAACCACTGATAGCCTTGTGCTGAGATTAAAGACGGCGTTCCACCACCAATAAACACACTATGAATTGCACGACCTTGAGCCATTTCTATCTGTGTTTCAAAATCAGCCACCAAAGCCGCAAGATATTGTTGCTCCAAATCCATAGATAACTGCCCATCAGGAACAGCATGCGAATTGAAATCACAATAAGGACATTTACGCACACACCAAGGCATATGGATATACAGAGAAAGTGGAATATTTGCTGGATTTAAATGACTCAAAGTAAAAGCTCAATAACAGAACTTTTCTATTTTAACATGACTCTCTCAATCAGCTTATTATCATCACTTCACGATTCAGTTAGACTGTGATTACAAAGAACAATTAGATTGATAATATGATGAAAATCTCTAGCCAATTGCTATTTATACTCCCCCTTGCGTTAGGTGTTGGAATTGCAATGGCATTTCAAACAGCAATCAATGCTCAATTCCGAGAACATTTACATTCTCCGCTTCAGGCCGCATTTCTTTCATTTCTTGTTGGCACAGTTATTTTGGCTTTTTTAGTCTATTTTCAGGATGTATCCAAACCAAATTTAAGTGAACTTTCAAATATTCCGTGGTATTTATGGATCGGCGGTTGCCTTGGGGTTTATGCCATTAGTATGAGCATTTATACTGCGCCTAAGCTTGGTTTTTTGACTTTTTCTGGTTTAGTCATTTTTGGGCAACTGGTGATTTCAATGTTACTTGATCATTTTGGCTGGATAGGTACGGACAAAACGCCTATAAATTGGCAACGTTTGCTTGGCGGTATTATCATTTTTATCGGTGTGTTACTCACCTTACAGCGTTAGGGCCGTAGCCCCTAACTCTCCTTTATTTTTATAAGAGTATTTTTTGTGTCTCACACTTCCACGACGCGCTATGAATTGAAGCAATTATACCATTTGATGCTTCCTATTCTGATTACTCAATTTGCTCAAGCTGGTTTAGGCCTGATTGATACCATTATGGCAGGGCATCTTTCCGCTGCTGACCTTGCAGCGATTGCTGTAGGTGTCGGCTTTTGGATTACTAGTTTGGTGT
>NZ_DJLC01000007.1:0-2734 GCF_002434875.1 Acinetobacter sp. UBA6526
GCATCCCAACCCATTGGCTGTAAAACGGTTTCGCCTTTTAAACGATAAAAACGGCTGATCACGTCACCAATCGTGTAGTTACGCACATGCCCCATATGCAGCTTTCCACTTGGATAAGGGAACATCGACAGGATATAGCGATGTTTGCCCTCTACAGTGTCAGCAACTTTAAAAACTTTGCGATTGTCCCAGTCTTGTTGAACTTGAGGCTCAATGGCGCTTGCTTGGTATTCGGAGTCAATGTGAGAAGTCGTCATAGGGATATGCGATACAACAAAAAATAAAAATAAGATTGCCGCACAGCATAGCGCAAAATCGTATGAAATGTCAGTGATTAGATCGGGATTTTATCTTCAAGGCGGTAGAGAAGCCGCCACCTTGAAAATAAACAAAAGTGAATGGATATGGATTAGTAGTTAGAGTTTGCTGCAGGAGGGGCAGGCGGTGGTGGTGCATCACCTTTTGGAGCTGAACTAGATGCTGCTGGTGCTACAGTGGTTGTATTGACAGGTGGAGGGTTATTTACTTTTTTTGCATCACCTTGCTCTGGTTGAGTTTGTACAGGAGGGCGTTGGATATTGCTGCCATAAGTCGAAACTTTATCCAAGCGTTTAGCACCTTTGGGTGGTGGCGTTGCGGTGTAGTGCGTCGATCCATTTGCATCCACCCATTTGTAATACTGCTGTGCATAATTATGGCTAGAACCCAATAATAATGCTGTTGTCGTGGCTGTGTATAAGATTGTTTTTAAATAAGATGATTTCATATTTGATCTCCCCAAGAGAATTTTGTCTATATTCGATCAAAGTGCATAAATGTGCTGTCTACAATGCCGAGTTTTACTAAAAAAGAAAATAGTTTTTTGATAAAAGGGTGGATTGCTATGATTAGAACGGTTTGCTTAAAAAAACGACAGCTAAAAAATATTCGTTAAAATCTCTTTCTTTATCCTTGACATTGTTTATGAAAGCAACAAAAATGCTTGCTTTAGTTTTATATGCGTTTATTTGATCACCCTTCGAATAAATGTCATGGCTTGCAATGGACATTCTTTCTAGCCGAGAGAATGCTGTTTTGAAATATGTTTATCCCAGCATATTTCGATTCGAGATGTCATCAAGTTTATACGGCTGATGAGTCTCAGAAAATTTTTCCTATTGCAGCAAAAACGAGTAGAATACGCACACTTATAAGAAGTGCAAAAGTTAATGAATGAACACAATTTATGTCTCCCATAAATTGTGCAAACACTAGGGTGAATCACGTTGGAACTTTTATCTGGTGGTGAAATGCTCGTTCGTGCGCTTGCGGACGAAGGCGTAGAGCATGTTTTTGGGTATCCAGGCGGCGCTGTATTACATATTTATGATGCGCTATTTCAACAAGACAAAATTAACCATTACCTCGTTCGTCATGAGCAAGCTGCTGGTCACATGGCAGATGCATACTCACGCGTAACTGGCAAAACTGGTGTAGTTCTTGTAACTTCTGGTCCCGGTGCAACAAACACAGTGACTCCAATTGCAACTGCTTACATGGACTCAATCCCAATGGTGATTTTGTCTGGTCAGGTTGCGAGCCATTTAATTGGCGAAGATGCATTCCAAGAAACTGATATGGTGGGTATTTCTCGCCCAATCGTAAAACACAGTTTCCAAGTGCGTCATGCTAGCGAAATTCCTGCAATTATTAAGAAAGCATTCTATATCGCTTCATCTGGTCGTCCTGGCCCTGTTGTTGTTGATATTCCTAAAGATGCTACAAACCCTGCAGAAAAATTTGCCTACGAATATCCTGAAAAAGTGAAAATGCGCTCATATCAGCCACCTTCACGTGGACATTCAGGTCAAATCCGTAAAGCGATTGATGAGCTTATCACTGCGAAACGCCCAATTATTTATACGGGTGGTGGTGTTGTTCAAGGCAATGCTTCAGAACTGTTAACAGAACTTGCTCACCTTTTAGGGTATCCAGTAACAAATACGTTAATGGGCTTAGGTGGATTCCCTGGTAATGATCCACAATTCGTGGGCATGTTAGGGATGCACGGGACGTATGAAGCGAACATGACGATGCATAATGCAGACGTTATTTTAGCGATTGGCGCGCGTTTTGATGACCGTGTGACCAACAACCCTGCAAAATTCTGTCTCAATGCAAAAGTCATTCATATTGATGTAGACCCTGCAACTATTTCTAAAACGATCATGGCGCACATCCCAATTGTGGGAGCTGTAGAGCCTGTTCTTCAGGAAATGTTGGCACAACTCAAACAAATGAATGTGTCTAAGCCAAATCCTGAAGCGATTGCTGAATGGTGGTCTCAAATCAATGAGTGGCGTAAAGTTCACGGTTTGAAATATCAAACACCTACTGATGGTTCAATGAAGCCGCAGCAAGTTGTTGAAGCATTATGCAAAGTGACCAATGGTGATGCGATTATCACGTCTGACGTGGGTCAACACCAAATGTTTGGTGCTTTGTACTATACCTACAAGCGTCCTCGTCAATGGATCAACTCAGGTGGTCTAGGGACTATGGGTGTTGGTTTACCGTACGCTATGGCAGCCAAACTTGCTTGCCCAGATCAACAAGTGGTTTGTATTACAGGTGAAGCATCGATTCAGATGTGTATCCAAGAGCTTTCGACATGTAAGCAATACGGCATGAATGTCAAAATTCTTTGTTTAAATAACCAAGCTTTAGGCATGGTAAAACAATGGCAAGACATGAA
>NZ_DJLC01000189.1:0-21107 GCF_002434875.1 Acinetobacter sp. UBA6526
AGCCGTGCAGGCAGTTTTAGCTAATCAAGCTGATGCTTTGCGTTTATACCCTGATCCTGATGCAACTGCTTTAAAACAGGCGATTGCCAATCAACAACATATTGATGTTGCTCAAGTCTTTGTAGGTAACGGTTCAGACGAAGTTTTAGCTCATATTTTCAAAGCATTCTTTATTCAAAAACAACCTATTCTATATCCAGATATTACCTACAGCTTTTATCCTGTTTATAGTCAGTTTTTTGGAATTGAAACTAAACAAATTCCATTAAATGATAAATTTGAAATCAATGTTGCAGATTATCAGCAAGAAAATGGCGGCATTATTATTACGAACCCAAATGCACCGACCAGTATAGCTTTAGGGTTAGCTGAGATCGAGCAAGTGTTACAAGCGAATCCAGATCAAGTGGTCGTGATTGATGAGGCTTATGTTGATTTTGGAGCAGAATCAGCGGTTCAGCTTGTTCATCGATATGACAATTTAGTGGTGTGTCAAACAACTTCAAAATCACGTTCACTGGCTGGCTTACGTGTCGGCTTTGCGATTGCACAGCCACATTTAATTGCTGCACTTGAAGCTGTGAAAAATAGTTTTAACTCTTATCCAATAGATCGTTTTGCTATTGCAGCAGCGGTTGCATCATTTGAAGATCAAGCTTATTTTGTGCAGCAATGCCAAAAAGTGATCGAAAGTCGTGAACTTATTGTGAATGATTTGACTGCGCTTGGCTTTAATATCTTGCCATCCAAAGCTAATTTTATATTTGCGACGCATCCTCAGCATGATGCAGGGCAGCTTGCTCAACAGTTGCGTGAGCAGGGAATTATTGTTCGTTATTTTAATAAGCCGAGAATTAATCAATTCCTACGTATCACAATTGGTACAGATGAACAAAATCAGCGTTTAGTCGAGACACTTCAAACGCAAATTTTATAAGTCGCACTTTAGTTTTTAGGCTTCTGCTGTGTATTGATTAAATCAAGCATGGCAGAAATCTTATCAAAGCATTCTTGATATTCTGCTTCAGCATCAGATGCAATGGTAATTCCTCCACCAGCCCACATTGAAAGTTGATCTTGATATTTTTGAATACTACGAATCAAGATATTCCAACAACCTGTTCCATCAAAATTGAAATAACCAAGACTTCCACAGTAAGCACCGCGCGGCGCTCCTTCAAGTTCTTCAATAATTTGCATTGCTCTAATTTTTGGTGCACCTGTAATTGAACCACCAGGAAGTGCCGATAAAAGCATTTCCATAGGATGAATGTCTGGCTTTAATGTTGCTGTAATTTCGCTCACCATATGATGAACTTGGTTGAAGCTCTCAATTTCAAATAATTTAGTGGTTTGAACAGAACCAGTTTCTGCGTACAGACTCAAATCATTTCTGAGTAAATCAACGATCATGACATTTTCAGCTTGATCTTTCTGTGACTGACTTAGCTTATCCTTAGAAAGTTGATCTGCTGCTAGATCGTCAAAACGCGGCATAGTCCCCTTAATTGGACGGGTTTTTATCTGTCTATCATTTTGAAATTCTATGAATAATTCTGGAGAACAGCTTAGTAGCTCAAATTCATCAACTTTCAAGTAACCTGAGTAGGGTGCATGCGTTAGTTCCCAAAGTTTTTCAGCTTGACTCAGTAATGAACCACTCGCTTGAGCGATAAATTCTTGCGTAAGATTAATCTGGTAACAATCTCCAGCCTTAATGTATTCTTGGACTTGATTGAAAGCATTTAAATATTGTTGTTTAGACCAACGAGGATGGCATTTTTCATTTAACAACAGTCCGTCAATATCTGCGTCTTGATTGATCAAATGAGAAATATCTTGGAAAACTTCTTCTGCATTCTTATCGTGACTATAAAAATACCAAGCTTGATCATGGAGTTTTAAAAAAGTTGAATATTGACCTAAAAAAAAGCTTGGTTGGGGATGGGATTTAATATTTACAGACAAATTTGCACTATAGTCATAACCAAAGAAACCAATATATCCACCTTGAAATCCTTGATTAGTATGATTTCTGAGAACAGGGTTATTATCACAAGTGGAAAATTCTAAAATTGATGTTGGGTTCATTTCTTGTGAATAGTGATTAAAATTTTCACGATAAAATTCTTGAATATCTGAGCTTTGACCAATTAAAAACCTATTTGGTAAAAATGCAATAACAGGATGGTTGTGATCATGCAAATAAACTAAACCAGTCAATTCTTTAAGTCGAGTGATAAGGTCGAATGCTGAAATATGCTGGGTTTCAAGTTTTTGCTGAAAATGAGACATAAATTGAAAGAGGGAGAACTATTCATAGAAGTACAAATTGTACTACAGCTTCAAAAAATCTAGTTATGTTTAACATAAGTCGATCTCACAAATAAGAGATTTGTAGCCCTTATAAAAGAAGGTTTGAACATTTATTAGCAGAAAAAATAAATTAAGTGCTTTTGTTAACAACTAGCATCAAGCCTTAGCGTTCAGATAAATGGAAAGTAAATAGAAAAATAAACATATTTTTGAAAATTTGGTTTAAAAAATATCAAATAAGTTCAATTAGTTGTTTTCAGACCTTAGATACAAAAATTACGTTTAATTTTTATGCCGTTTATCGGGTTGTTTATAAAAAGGAGTTAACAGGAGTTGAACATAAAATAACAAACAGGTAATTTAGTACTTGCTAAGCGAACTACTCAAGGATTGGAAGTTCAAGTTGTCATTTAAGAATAAAACAACAGTGGACAGTTTAGAGTAGTGTAAGTCAAAAAATAAATGCTCTTGGGAGAGTGCTCAATGAAAATGTTTACTAAACTAGCTTTAGTTTCTTCAATGGCGATTAGTGCAAATGCAATGGCTATGCAAGCGATGGATGATGCTGCTCTTAGCTCTGCAACAGGTCAAGACGGTATCAATCTAGGTATCGATATTTCAAAAATTGAAATCGAAAAAGTATTAATTCACGATAACGATGGTTTAGCTACTGCTGCACTTGGTGGTACAGGTAACGCTGGTGCAATCGTTATTAAAGGCAATGGTATTGCTTCAGATGTAAATGAGACTAACGGTATTGTAATTTCTCTAAATGCATCGTCTCTTTTAGCTTCTAATAACCTTGCAGATATTGTAATTGATACTGATGCTGGTGCAGGTGGTGGTAACACTGCTTTCTTAAATGTTGCAGCTCAAGTATCTGGTTTGCAAATTGATATCGGTGAAATCGGTGTTTCTGCTTCTAATACAGCTGGTACAGGTCCTGGTATTCGTCGTGGCAATGATGATACAAACTACAATGCAATCTTATCTGGCTTATCATTGAAAACAGGTGTTACAAGCGCAAATATTCAATTAGGTGCGGCTCCACAAGGGGCTATGATTGCACTAAATACCACGATGCAGGGTGGTTTAGAGATTACTAATTTAGGTATTTTAGATAACTCTACTGCTGATGCTGCTGCAAGCCGTGACGCTGGTGAAATTCGTATTGGTAGTATTAAAGTTGCTGATGCTGGACTTACTGATTTAACTGTAAATGCTAAAGTAAGTGTATACGGTGCTTCTGCTACAACTGGTAATGGATTCCTACAAGTTATTACTGGTAATGGTGCAGCTACTCCTAAAACAGATGTTTACATTCAAAGTGTTAAGTTAGGTAGTGATGCTGCTGGTTCAATCGGTGATGTTGAAGTTCAAGGTATGCAAACTTACTACAATGTAGGCGCTGGCGATGTTGCTGGTTCTCGCATTACAATTTCTGGCCACTAAGTTTAAGCATAAAAAAAGCGCACAATGTGCGCTTTTTTTATGCTATTAAGTTTACGTGAATAAAATTCAACTTTAAATGGTTAACATTGAGCACACATTTTTATTAAAAATTAACGTAATACTTAATTTAGCTACATTTCGTCAAAAAAAACTAAAAAAATGCTGTTTTTTTCTATAAAAAAAGGTATCTTCAACATACAGGGACGTAGTGTCATCGACGCTAAGAATAAAATGAATAAGGCAAGTAGTGCCGCTGTTAAGAAAAGAGACTTATGTTAGAGATTGCTTTAGGCTCTGCATTGATGTATTACTTTACAACGCAAGCCTTTGAGATAGAAAAAAAGCCAGAAGGGACTGTATATTATACAGAAACTTTAGATTCAAGAAATCCTTCATTTACACGAAACCACCATGAAGCAGTGACGATTAAACCTGCTGTGGTTGATCAGTTTCGAGGTATTGTAAGGCAAGCTTATGACTATAGTTGTGGCTCAGCAGCTTTAACTACTCTTTTAAATGGATATGGCGGTTTAAACTTGACTGAGCAGCAAACTATGACGGGTTTGCTTCAATATGGTGAATATCAACGTATTATTGAGCGAAGAAGCTTTTCATTGCTTGATATGAAAAGATTCGTAACTGCTTTAGGTTTAAATAGTGGTGGGTATCGCGGTGAATTCTCTGACTTAATTGCTTTAAAACAACCTGCGATTGTTCCAATTACTTATGCTGGTTTTAAACATTTTGTAGTATACAAAGCGTATAAAGATGGAAGGGTGTATGTAGCTGATCCATCATTAGGTAATATCAGTTTTGATGAATCTCGTTTTAAAGAGATTTGGGATAATAATACTTTATTTATTATTGATATCCCCGAACAGTATCGTAAGAACTTTTTGGCACTGCAAGATGCAGATATGCGTCATGTAGATGACGCAACTATAAACAGATATGCTCTTGCTGAAATTCAGTTTCCAAATCAAAAAATGGAACGTATTGCTGATAAAGCATCAACGATGCGTCGAGTTTTAGATGCTGATCCTAAATCTGAAAACTACAATAAGCCAATTACGACTTATATGCGGATGTATTACAAGCGTAAATAACCAATAAATTTAGCAAATTAAATGTATAAGTAGGATGTTACAATGAATAATCAATGGATGAGTATGAGTGTGCTGGCCTTGAGTCTAAGCGCTATCACTTCAACAATTTATGCCGAAGAGCAACCTGTAGTTGCTCAAGTTGAACAAGTTCAAGCTGGAGACAGTAATGATACTGAGATACAAGATACTCAATCTGATACAAACGTTAATCCCGAAGGAAATGATGTAAATCAAGCCGCAAATGCATTACAGAAGAAAGAGGGTGATGCGACAGGCGAGACAAATTTACAAGAAGTTTTTACATCAAATGAGCGCCAATATTCTTTAATAAAAAAAGGTGTTTTTTCATCTTATTATGATATTGACTATACGTATTATCGAGATAGTCGAATTGACTTAGCAACGAATGATAGTTCAAGTTCATTAGCACGTTTGCGTGTCGAAGAAGATGCTAACCATACTTTAACAAATACTTTTACTGTGCAATATGGTGTTCTTGATAATGTAACTTTATCCGCTTCTTTACCATTAATGGCTAAAAAAGATTTATTACAAGACAAAACTGCTGCTGGTTTAGGTGATATTTCTTTTGGTGCACGTTGGGAACCATTCCCATTAAAGCAAAGCCGTCTACCTTTAGTACTTTTTGGTAACTTATCTACTAAAACTGGCGATAGTCCATACGAAATAGGCATTGATGAGCTATCAACAGGTAAAGGCTATTATTCTGTTGGTGTGGGGGCTAGTACACGTAAATATATAGATCCAGTTGTATTATTTAGTTCTGTTTCAGCTAACTATGGCCTTAAAGAGTCAGGGCTTAATCAATTACGTGGTAGCCGTACGCTTGAGAGCTTTGATCCGGGTTTAAGTGGCGGCTTCTCCTTCGGTTTTGCTTATTCATTTAACTATGATGTGTCTTTGACAATGTCTTACCAGCAAAGCTTTAATACTGGTGCTAAGTTCTATTTTAAAAATGATGAAAGTTATAAGTCAGCAGATCAAAGTAGTGCAATGCTTTCATTTGCTTTAGGGGTTCGTGTTTCGCCAGAAACTATTGTGAATGGCACAGTTGGGATAGGTTTAACAGAAGATGCCCCAGACGTATCTTTAGGTTTATCCTTCCCGCTAGATATTATAGGTTTCGGCAAAAAAATACGTTAAGGAGATATAATGGTGAAATATCCTAAATTATGTCCTTTAACACTTGGTATTTTAGTTGCAGGACTTTCGAATATTACAAATGCTCAATTAGGTCAAGATTTATCTGTCGATTTGCGCTCGCTTGCTTTGGGAAATGCAGTTACAGCTGATCCACCAGGGATTAGTGCTGTTCATTTTAATCCAGCAGCATTAACAAAAATTGATGGATTACAGACTGATGTTCAAGGTATTTTGGCAAATTTTGCTATAAAAAGAGATTACTCTGCACCAGCAGGGTATAACGTTTTTGGTTATTCAGATGATCCGTTAGTATGTAATGATGGACCAGAAAATGACTCAAGCATTTGTACTGACTTCAAAGGTACAGTCTCTGGTGATGTTGAATATGCCAGTATCTATGTTCCTATACTTAAAAAAATTGTTGATCTTGGCCCAAACTCACCTTTAGCTGCGCCAACTGCTGGTATCGCATATAAACCACCTGGTTCAAAAGTAACATACGCAACTGCAGTATACGCACCATTGGTAGCTGGTTTTGGAGCAGAAGATGGTAATCCTAGTAACTATATGGGACAACAGGTTGCTTTAGAACGTATCACATATCTTTCACCATCATTTGGTTATCAAGTTAACGATCATTTATCAATTGGTGCATCTTTTGGTATGTCATATCAAGCGATCGCAATGAAAACTGATT
Source organism: Acinetobacter sp. UBA6526 (assembly GCF_002434875.1). Classification (NCBI taxonomy): domain Bacteria; kingdom Pseudomonadati; phylum Pseudomonadota; class Gammaproteobacteria; order Moraxellales; family Moraxellaceae; genus Acinetobacter; species Acinetobacter sp. UBA6526. The sequence goes on from NZ_DJLC01000189.1 coordinate 6,736, forward strand.
TAAGATTTCCAAATGAAATGATTGGGGTACTTCGTATGGTTGACGAAGTAGTATGTGGTCCTTTTAAAGACAATGGAGATATTATCACTGACTTACTTCTTTTTGGTATGTGTAATGCCAAGGAAGGAATGAATCCATTTAATAAGATGGGTGCACTGGATGTATCGTTAGAGCAATCGCTTAGTCCAAGTTATAATTTAGGGGTGCTTTGGGAGCCTACCGATGATTTTAGTTTTGGTATGGTTTATCAAAGTGAAGCTAAAATGCGTCTGCGTGGTAAGTACTTAATTAACAATGCCACTGCGCCTCAACAGCTTATTGCTGGTTTGAACTCATCTGCAACAGGCCAAATTTTAGCTGCAATTTTAGGGCTTCCTGGTTATGTTCCTAATGTAGAGTCTGGTTTAGTTGCGATGGACTTTAAATATCCACAACATTTCAAAGCTGGTATCAAATATAAAATATTTCCAGATTTACAAATGAATTTTGATATTGGTTGGACTGATTTCTCAGCATGGGATAAATTTAAATTTGAATTTGATCGACAGATTTCATTATTAAAAGTTGCAAAACTATTATCTGCAGATGTAACTGATCGTTCATTAGCGTTACCTTTAAAGTTCCAATCCTCATGGCGTTGGGGAATCGGCTTTGAGTATTCGGCAACAGATCGTTTGAAATTAAGAATTGGATATGAACCACGTACGAGTTCTATCCCTGATGATAAGCGTAATACCATGGTACCAATTAATAACGCACAGTTATTTGGTTTGGGAATAGGTTATCGTTTTGATCAGGATACGGATCTTGATCTATCGTTGGGTTTTTTACGTAGCCGCGATGATATTCCAGCAAATACAAGTAGCCTTTCAAATAAAACAGGGGTTGATAATATTTTATTAAATCCTTATGCAGGGCTGAATGTTAAAACTAATACCAAAGTCACTTTGCTTGGTATCAACTATAGAACTAGATGGTAATGCAAAATAAAAGAAATCAACGATCAAAATTCACTTTGCTGATTATGTCTATCGGTTTAGTGAGCGGATCCAATCTATATGCAGATGGTTTCTATACAATCATTGGTCCAGATGGTCGACCAATGATTGTTCCTAAAAAAGAGGAGAGAATGGAACAGGCTTTACCTAAAAATCATAGGGAACACCAGTCTAATATTTCAACCCAGCCAGTCATTTCTAATAAAGACCAGTTTGTTGTAAAAAAAACTACTGAAGAAAACGTATTAAAACAGCAGCCTCAGAATGAATCATTAGTTACCAAAGAAGAGAGCATTAGCACGAAGACTTATGAACCAATGAACTCTATTGCTTCGGATGGCGCTAACAAAATTATCTCTAAAGATCATCTTGATAGTAAAGCTATTATTGAAAAAAGTATTACATTGCCTGCATCTAATATAAATAATAAAAAAATTCAAGAACAGGCAGTAGTCGCCGTAAATAGCAAAAATACATCTGAACCTAAAGTACAAGCCGTTACAAATGTTGATGGAGTCGAATACGTAAATAGTGAGTATTTAGAAGATCAAGAGTTTAACTTAGAAGGGAAGAAAAGATTTTATGTTATGCCCGATGGAAGCGGGAGATTAGAAACGGTTGAGCGAAAAAAAGGTGTAAGCCGTTCTATGTTAGATCGCATCATGAATAGGACACCGCAATCAGATAAAGCAATTGTTTTATCTGAAAACTATATTCGTTTGTCTACTCAAGATTTAGCTTTAGCTTTTGAAAATGATCGTTGTTTTATTGAAAACTATTCAAAATCTATTAAAAAGTTAAAACCCCAAAAAGAACTTGGTCTTTGGCCAAGAAAGCCAGTAAAAGAAAAGTTTGAATATGAGTTGGTTGAACTAGATCCTTCGACTGAATATATACAGATAGAATCTTATGCATCTAATAATGAAAAACCAAATTATTATTGGCCATTGATAATATTCTTGGATGATAAGGGGTGTATTCAAGAGGGCGTGAGTGGTTTCAAAAGTGCTAATAACTCAGCAACATTATTCCAACATGCAGCTATTCAAGGTGTTATAAAGATACCATCTAATGCCCATTATATGATGATGACTCCTTTGGCATCTGCTGTAGATGTTCCAGAAAATGAACTCTCTAACCAAGGGCAACTAAGAGTCTCTGTTTTAAAGTAATTAGGATATAGGATCAAAGAATATGAAAAGGAAAATATTATTACCATTTGCATTATCAACCTTAGCTATTTTTTTAAATGGTTGTGGTGGTGAGAGTGCGAAGATAAATGAAGATCCAACAAAGGGGGTTGGAGGAGTCACAGAAAATACAAGCTGTGATGTAACAGCAACAGACTGTTTAGAGTTTGCTTTAGATTATCCTATTGCAGGGCTTAATTTCGATTGCAGTACAGATACTATTAATCATTTTGCAACAAAACTAGATGGAAATGTTGTAACTGGGGCTTGTAAGGTTGGTGATGAGGTTTCTTTTTATATTCAAGGTGAGGGTTCTCGTAAGATCGACTTAGGTACAGTAAAACTAAAAGATATATCCCCAATAAAATTAGCAACTCCACCACGTATACGTTTGATAGATATTGCTAGTGCTATAGTGGGCAAACCCCCTACAACAGTAAGTCAAAGTGATGATACAGTTCGTGTTGGTATGGCCTTAGTCAAAATATTTCAGAGCTTAGGTCTAGAGCGCGAGGATAATGTTATAGGAGATATTCAGCCAACAGAATTAACACAAGAAAAGAAAGATGAATTGGCAAACATATCGAGAGATATTAGTTCTGTTGAGCTTATCAGTGGACAATATCAAGAAATATTAGAGCCTTGGTTGAATGTAGGGCAGATGTCAGATGATGAGGCTTTCACTTTATTAAAACAACTAATAAACTTGTCTGGGACAGCTATGTGGGTTGCGGAGCAGCCACTTTTGTTAACAGGAGGAGCAGGAACATCTTCAGCTGTTGGTTTACCAGATGGTTTTTTTGGCTGTAATAAAGATATCTATGCCGATTGTATTTCATCAAAACAAAGCAATTTATTACATTCAATGGGTGATTTCATTTTATTGACAGATCGACAAGGTTATACTTTTGGATATGGTCGGCAATGGCGAGGAGCTGCAACCATTAGCGGAGGGGTTGTACAGCCCCCAATTGTTTTAACTACAAAAGAGAAGCCTAAAAAAATTAGATTAAATGCACAAAACCAATGGCTAAATACAGTTAGTAATACAATAAATACTAATCAGCCACTGAGGTTTAGTTCAACTAATAATTCTTCTGATGATCTTGTTATTAATCAAGGTAAAGTCATGGGTGATAGTACAATTGTTGGTACAGAGGATTATTATAAAGAATTTTTAGGCTTGGGTAAGAGTGTTACTATTGATAATAGTCATTTAGGTTTATGGAAGCAAACAATTGATAGTCAAACATATAAAGGAACTATCGATATTTATAAACTGAACCCAGTCAGTTATTTGTCGAAAGATATTTTTAAAACTGAGAAAAATGTTAAATTGAATCAGAATTACATTTTTCCTTTATATGCAACTTTGAATTTTAAATTTCAAGACACAAATTCTCCTGCAGTCGACTTAGGTATTGTCATTGATGAAAATGGTGATATTCGTACAGATATTAAAAGTAACTCGACCACAACTGATATGAGTGGTATTTGTGGAACTGTCAAATCTATAAATACTGACGGCACAATTACAGATAGTAATGATCAAACACAGTATCGTATTGGTACAACAGGTGGTACAAGATTTGCTACTAGTGATAGTTCTGTAACGGTTCGTATGATGTTGTCTAATATTAATTTAGGTGCTTTGGATGGTATTTATTTTGGGACAAACTTAGGTGGCATATCGAATGCAAAGATTAATTTACACAACTTACTTGCTGGACAATCAAATGGTATTAATTTATCAAATTTTGATAATGAAACTGTGTATTGGGAAAATGGGTATGCACGTGGATTGTTTACCTACATTACAGCATACGATAAATTAACTGATACGGTAAAAAATCAATATACTCCTCCTACGGATGAAGAAAGAGCTATAGCAAAACGTTATTTGGGTACGGTCAGCATCAGAGTGGCTGATCAAAGTATTGCTGAGTGTAAATCTATTAAAACAAAGTCTTAATTGTTCATTCCATAAAAAGGACCGCATCAAGCGGTCTTTTTTATTTATCCAGTATGATCAAGTCGTGTTCCAATGGTTTCTAAATGAGCTGGAAATAGTCCATCTTTACGATCTGCAAAGTAATGTTTCAATGTTTGCTCTACACTTGGAAATGCAAGCTCAGTCCAAGGAATTTCATCCTCTTCAAAAAGTCGGCATTCGAGGCTTTCTTCACCTGCTCCAAAGATACCTTCCTTAATTTTTGCTTTAAATAAAACATAAATTTGTCCAATGCGAGGGATATTGTAGGTACAGTAGAGTTGTTCGATTTCAACTTCAGCTTCGGCTTCCTCTCTTGTTTCTCGAGCGGCACCTTGCTCCATGGTTTCGAACAGTTCCATATAGCCTGCGGGTAAAGTCCACAACCCATAACGTGGCTCGATTGCTCTGCGGCAAAGTAAAACCTTATCATCCCAAAGTGCCAGAGCACCGCAAATAACCTTAGGATTCTCATAATGAATATTGCCGCAGTTGGTGCAAACAAGTCGGGTTTTATGATCACCTAATGGGATTTTTGCTTCAGTTTCATGTCCACACGCAACGCAAAAGCTCATAATTATCATCAGCGACAGAGATAACTCAGCATAACTGAATTTTTCTGACTTCGCATCATGATCTATGATTGTGGTTCAAATTTCGGCTATGATGTTTAATTAAGGGAAATAGAAAAAGAGTGATGCTTGATATGGATGAACAATCGTTAATCGAACTTTTACAACAACGGTTGCGTTTTTCCAAACGAATCCAACAAGCAGATGCCGCAGTTTTAATTGCAATTACACAAGAACAGAAACCCAAAGTTTTACTTACACGCCGCTCTATTCATCTATCACAACATGCTGGTGAGGTATCATTTCCTGGCGGGAAGCGAGATCCAAGTGATACCAGTAACATTGTGGTCGCTTTGCGTGAAGCACAAGAGGAAACAGCATTGAATCCTTTTGATGTGAAGCTTTTAGGTGATTTGCCTATTCAACGTGCTCGAAGTGGGCTTTCCGTGAAGCCGATTGTTGGCTTGATACCAGCTCAAGTTGACTTGATTGCGCAGCCAACCGAAATAGATCGGATATTCTTTGTTCCTTTGCAAGAGCTGATTGATGCACCGCCATTACCCTATGAGGTACGACTCGCTCGTCAATCGATTTATTTTCCGAGTATGCAAGTTGAAAGTGAAATTGTTTGGGGCTTAACTGCACGGATGTTAGTGTCTTTATTTCAGTATGGGTTGGGATATCAGAAAAAATGGCCTTTTTTGGTCAATCCTCCTAATTTTGGTTTAGCTAAGTTTTAAATGTTTTATTTAGATATAGAGTTATTGACATGATGTATAAATACAAAGGATTGAGTCCTAAAGCTTTACATGAACCATGGGATGGATGGGTTGCGCCTACTGCAACGGTCATTGGACAAGCTGAACTGGGTCGTCAAGTGAGCATTTGGTTTGGTGCGGTAGTCCGTGCAGATAATTGTGTGATTCGTATTGGCGATTTTTCTAATATTCAAGAGAATGCTGTTTTACATACAGATGCGGGTATTGAACTCAATATTGGTGAATATGTCACCGTTGGCCATAAAGTGATGTTACACGGTTGTACGATTGGGGATAATTCACTTATTGGGATGAATGCCGTTATTTTGAATAATGCGGTCATTGGAAAGAACTGTATTATTGGTGCAAACGCTTTAATTCCTGAAGGGAAGGTGATTCCGGATAATTCTGTGGTTATGGGATCACCAGGTAAAGTTGTTAAAACTTTAGATGAACAAGGTGCTGCAAGATTGCGTTTGAGTGCTTTGCATTATGCTGAACACTACAAAAACTTCTTAGAGTTAGAAGCATTTAGCTTCTAACTAGCTGTCTCATAAAAGATGTTCGGATTGCCAAGTCTGTACTTGGCTTTTTTGTATCTATAAAAACAGAACAACTCGCCTATCAGCTTTGAGTGGAGTATGATACTCGACGATTTTTCTCTCTTTTAGTTAAGGTTTTTGCATGAAGTTGCTTGCATTGGAATCTGCAAATGAGCAGTGTTCTGTTTCATTAATTAATGATTCTCAAGAACTCTATTTTCAGTTAGATGAGCGAGCAAAAGCCCAAACGCAAACGATATTACCTTTAACCGAACAAGCATTGTTACAGACAGCGACTCAACTTGCAGATTTAACAGCAATTGCTTTTAGTCGTGGTCCAGGTTCATTTAGCGGTGTTCGTATTAATGCCGCGGTTACACAGGCGCTAGCATGGTCGCAAGACTTACCTGTGATACCAGTTTCAAGTTTACAAGCCTTGGCACAAGCGGCATATCGTTTAACAGGTTTGCAGCAGGTAACGGCAGTTTTAGATGCGCGTATGCAAGAAGTTTATATCGCTAACTTTTGCATGGATGACCATGGCATCATGCAGGCTATAGATGAAGAAAAATTATTAAATTATGAACAAGCGACTGCTTATTGCAAGTATAAACCAGTTGGATCTGGTTCAGAATTAATTAAGCCTGAGCACATAGACTCTTCAAATATTTCCACTCAAATATCATCTGTAATAAAAATTCAGGCAACAGCCCAAGATATTGCCATGATTGCACGTATGCGCGCAGTTCAACAAGATTGGGTAGCTGCGGAGCATGCTTTGCCAGTTTATTTGCGTGATGATGCGTGGAAAAAAATTCCAGAACAAGGTAAGTCAAATTAAGGTTAACTATGGATCTTTTATTGCTTTTTAAAGCAGCGATTATGGGGTTGGTTGAAGGAATTACAGAATTTCTTCCAATTTCAAGTACAGGGCATTTGATTTTAGCTGGACAACTTCTCGATTTTTGGACAGTAGAAAAACGAGATATGTTTGCTGTGGCTGTACAGATTGGTGCAATTGCTGCGGTTATTTATGAGTACTGGGGAAAGCTTTGGGGTGCTTTGATTGGTGCATTAAAAGGGCAGGAGCAAGGTCGTCGTTTAAGTCTGAATTTGATCATTGCATCGATTCCAATTGTGATCATTGGTTTGACTTTCGGTGATGTGGTCAAGGCATATTTATTTAATGCGATTACAGTTGCAATCGCTTTGATTGTGGGTGGTTTTATTATTCTGTGGGCTGAACGCCGTCAGCATCAGATTGTAACTCAAGAAGTCGATGATCTAACTTTTAAACAAGCAACCTTAATTGGTTTGATTCAATGTTTAGCTTTGTTTCCGGGAACATCTCGTTCGGGCTCTACCATTATTGGATCGTTGTTTTTGGGTGTTTCGCGTAAAGCGGCAGCAGAGTTCTCATTCTTCTTGGGTATTCCTGTACTGATGGGTGCTGGTTTGCTCGACATGTATAAGATGCGTCATGAGCTACATAGCAATGACATGCTGGTGTTAGCAGTCGGTATTATTGTTGCCTTTATTTCTGCTTTAATCGTGATCCGTGCCTTGATTCGTTATGTGTCGAAGCATGACTTTACTGCATTTGCTTATTATCGAATCATTTTTGGTTTATTTATTCTAGCGACTTGGTGGACTGGTTGGGTGCATTGGTAATGCAAATGATTTGTCGATATCAAGCTGAATATGAAGTACAGTTTCAGCAACTACAGGCTCGTTTTACAGAGTTAAATGTTCAGCTTGAAGGCCAAACTGTCGAGAATATTAATGCTCGGTTTTTACGTCTTAACCCAGAAATGACTTTGGTATTGGATAGTGATGGTTTAAGCCTTGCAGCCAATGGCATGAAAATGCAACCTGATTGGCGCGCAGAAATTCCTAGACTTAAACGTGCAAGTTTAAAATCAGAAATGATTGCAAGAGCATGTCAGTTAGGTGAAAAGCCAACATTAATTGATGCTACCGCTGGATTGGGTCATGATAGTTTATTGATGGCTCATCTTGGGGCTGATGTCCGATTAGTCGAGCGCCATCCAATTTTGTTTGTTTTATTGGAATATAGCAAAGTTCAGGCTGAACAAGATTCTTTCTTGCAATCCACAGCGCAACGAATTCAGCTTATTTTTGCGGACTCTAATCGCTATCTAAGTCAATTGATCGAGCAAAATGAACAAGTCGATGTCGTTTATTTAGATCCAATGTTTCCTCAGCGTGATCAAAACCAACAAGCGCTTAAGAAGCAAGCACAGGTCAAAAAACAAATGCAGCTATTGCATATGTTGCTTCCCGAAGATGGAGAAATGGATTTGGGAGATCAGTTACTTGATTTAGCTAAACAAATAGCCAAAAGAGTAATTGTTAAGCGCCCACGGCATGCAGTTTATTTGGCTGAGCAAGCACCTGATCATCAGTGGTTAGGAGATGCTTGTCGTTTTGATGCATATTTTCCAAAAGGTTAAATCTGAAATCACACGCAAGTGATTGTTTAGCTTAGGTCAATGCTCGGTAAAGATTTGTGATATAGTGCAAAAGCATGATTGCTAAAAAATTCTTGTCAAGTTTACACTAGTGCAGCGCATAGCATGTTTTTGGAAAAGTGATGTTCATTCTGTAACGTTTGGCATATTTTCAGTTTAGGCTTGAAAAGAGAAACTCCCGAAGAATTTTATGATAGACCTCAAACCCTCCATTAATATCTGGCATGATTTTAAAAGTAACCAAATTGCTGGAATGTGGTTGTTTCTAGGGTCTCGTCGTTCCTTACAAGTGGTTCATCCTTCGATTACTCAACTGATTTTGTGGGGTATTTTAGGAGGTTGTACTAACTCACTCTATAGTTGGTTAGTCGCAGGGCAAATGGGAGATTTTAACTCTCAAGGTCTGATTGGCTACGCGCTTTGGCCTTTTATTGCTTTGATTGTTGGGATTTTCTTATCTCAACGTATGAACCAGCCAAGATTAATGCTTGTACCTGCATTGTTATGGTTGGTCCTCGATACAAATATTCTCTTACTACAATGTTTGATCCAGTATTTAGGATCGAATGGTTACCTCAATTTTATCCCTGATAGTATCTACAATGGTTTTCTACCACCACTCTTTGTCGGACTTTTTGTTTGGCAAAGTTTAGCTGTTATTTGGGTTTTTTCCCGTGCTTTGAATTGGCCTTGGTGGGAGCGTGCTTTAGTCTTTGTCGCAACGATCGCAACCATGGTGGTTTGGCAGCTTTCAGTAAAAGACCAGCCGATTTGGAAGGTTGAAGAAACTCCGCCTACCTTTGCAGAAGATGCTTTTTATGCACAAAGCTATTTACTGGATAAAGCACTAGATCAAGTTCAATATGGCGATATAGCACAAAGTCATTGGTATTTCCTTGGTGTCGCGGGTGATAGTTATGTGGATGTATTTAAGTCTGAAATTGAGCGTATAAGAGAGCAATTTGATACGCGTTTTGGAACGTTTGGTCGTTCTATCATGTTGATCAATAATCCTGCGACTCGTTTGGAAGTTCCAATCGCATCAAAAACCAGTATAGAACTGGCGTTACGACGTATTGGTCAGCAGATGAATCGAGACAGTGATGTTTTATTTCTCTATATGACATCACATGGCGAGCGAAATCATTTTGAAATTGAAAATGCTCCGCTAAACCTCGGTCAAGTTGATCCGAAATGGTTACGGGAGACGCTAGATAAGTCTGGTATTCGGTGGCGTGTTATTGTGATCTCTGCATGTTATTCGGGAAGTTTCATTCCTGCATTACAGTCGCCTGAAACTTTGATTATTACAGCGTCTGCAGCAGATAAGACATCTTTCGGTTGTAATAATGAAGCGGATTATACCTATTTTGGTCGTGCTTTCTTTGATTTAGCAATGCGTGAACAGTCTTCAATGAAAACAGCATTCGATCAAGCAAAGCAGACGGTCACTAAATGGGAAACATCACAAGGCTTTGAGCCTTCAGAACCACAATGGTCAATCGGACGAAATATGGAGTTGATGTTGCCACAACTTGAGCCATATTTATTTCCACAACAAAATATGACAACAACAGATATTACAAAACCACAGGATAATGAGCATGCAACTACTGCAAAAAAATCGTTGTTTTGAGGGAGAACAACGAATTTATCAAATTGACTCTCAGCATCTTAAAGGGGCAAGTAAAGTTGGTGTTTATTTACCACCTGCTGCTTTAGAAGGAAAACCATGTTCAGCATTGTTTTATCTTGCAGGTTTGACTTGTACAGAGGAAACATTTGCAATCAAAGCACATGCGCAGCGTATGGCTGCTCGTCTTAGTCTTATTTTGATTACCCCTGATACTTCTCCGCGTGGTGAAAATGTTGCGCAAGGTGATCATTGGGATATCGGGCAGGGTGCTGGTTTTTATATTAATGCGACTCAACAACCTTGGGCTGAACATTATCAAATGGAGTCTTATATTGTTGATGAGCTATATGCACATATCTTGCAGGAATTTCCAGTTATTGAAAATCAAATCGGGATATTTGGTCATTCGATGGGTGGTCATGGCGCATTAACGTTAGCATTTAAATATCCTGAACAATTTAAATCTGTATCTGCGTTTGCTCCAATCTGTGCACCGGGTATTTGTCCTTGGGGGGAGAAAGCATTTGGTCAGTATTTGGGGAATGATCAGCAGCAATGGTTAGCGCATGATGCATTGGCATTAGTTCAACAGAAAGGCCGCATTTTTGAAGAAATTTTAATTGATCAAGGTGTCGATGATCAGTTCTATAGTCAACTTAATCCTGAAAAATTCAAGCAAGCCTGCTTAGATGCTGGTCAGCCACTCACCTTGCGTTTACACAAAGGATATGATCACGGCTATTACTTTATCCAAAGTTTTGTAGATGATCACTTGCAATTTCATGCCATTCAATTAGAAAAAGTGAATGCTTAAAAGAAAAAGAAGCTCTTATGAGCTTCTTTTTAATTGTGTGTCCATTCAACATTGAACTCTTGTTGAGCCATGCGGTTTAAATGATCAATCACGACTTGCTCTAGGTGTTGAACATCATCTTGCTGATTTTCAATCAATACACCTAGATATTGCTGCTGTGGTGTCAATGTAACGGTTGCGGTAGGCATAAAAATTTTTGAGTCGGTTTCGGTCTCAGCAACTTCGAATTTATGCTTCCAATGATTGATGAGCCGTTTACTAATGCGCTTACCTTCTTGAGTTGTAATCTGTGTTGTACTATTCATATCTAAACTTCATCTTCTGATTTTCACCGATTAAAAATAGCAAAATCAGTCAGGGTTAAAAACAGCATTCATGCAACGAGCTGTTGCAAGTTTGCAATGTGGTAATAGTGTCTTTGTAACAGCCCTAAAGTAAATGAATTTGCTATAATTCATTTATCATTTTTTCAAAGTTTGCCAGGTCTTCCATGTCCAAGCCTTATTTAATTGCTCCTTCTATTTTATCTGCTGATTTTGCTCGTTTAGGTGAAGATGTAGAAAAGGTTTTAGATGCTGGTGCAGATGTTGTACATTTTGATGTGATGGATAATCATTACGTACCGAATTTAACCTTTGGTGCAGGCATATGTAAGGCGCTTAAAAATTATGGTATCAAAGCACCGATTGATGTGCACTTAATGGTGTCGCCTGTTGACCGTATGATAGATGATTTCTTGGAAGCTGGAGCTGACATTATTACTTTTCACCCAGAAGCAACAGATCATATTGATCGCTCGCTTCAGTTGATCAAGTCTGGAGGTGCGAAAGCAGGTCTGGTATTTAACCCTGCGACACCATTACATTATCTTGACTATGTACTTGATAAAGTTGATCAAATTTTATTGATGAGTGTAAACCCTGGGTTTGGCGGTCAAAAATTTATTCCAATGACCTTAGAAAAGCTGCGTCAAGCACGTCAAATTATTGATGCAAGTGGTCGTGATATTCGTTTAGAAGTAGATGGTGGTGTCGGGCCAGCGAATATTAGGGAAATTGCTGAAGCTGGTGCAGATATGTTTGTTGCAGGATCTGCGATTTTTGGTCAACCTGATTATAAAACTGTAATTGACCAAATGCGTGCAGAGCTAGCCAAAGTTGGTGCAAAACAAATTTAGTCTCTTTATCCTATTTTTCACACAAGGTTGTGGATAACTTTGTTTATAACTGGGTGGATAACCGTGTTGATAAGCAGGTGGATAAGGTGTTGTTAAATTAAACAAAATGATTTCAGTTGTTTATATTGGCAGCATATTGATGAAAAAAGGACAGCAAAATGTCCTTTTTTTGTGCGCTAAATTATTTATTTTGCTCTTATTTTACTCATTTTTTATAAAAGTTAATTTTGAATATTTAAACAGCAGCTTTGAACTAAAATAGAGCAACAGAACCTGTGAACAACATAATGTGGATTGTGCATAACTTGAAAAGAAATTATGCTATGAGCATTAAATTGATCTGTTTATTGTGAATAAGGAACACCTCGTGCAACTTCAACCAAAGTACAAACATATATGGTTTGTATTCCTGATGATATTTTTCATCGGGGGAAGTAGTGCGGCTGTTGCAGCAGTTCATACCATTCAAGCTGATGAGCAAATGGAAATCATGCCACAGCAGATGCCTTGCCATGATCAAGCAAAGACAGATCAACATAAGCACATGCAAATGTCTCATGTAGATGCTCAAATGATGGTGAAATGTCATGGTGACAACATCTCAGATGATCAGCATTGTCAAGATTGTAATCAGCCATCGCATTGTCAAAATGTTAATTTAGCACTAGATCAACAGGTGCCGACTTTATCTTTGAATTCCATTTTTGAGCTAAGTCATCATAAGAATACGGACTACCACGCTCGTCATCTTGCTGGATATTGGCAAGAAATTTTACGCCCGCCTAAAGCCTAATCTGCATTTGAGTTACCTCTTTTAGATAAGAGGGGCTAGGGGAGATTGTTCTCTCCTAAAAGTCAATTCATACAGATTGGGAAAATAAAATGTCTGCAAAAATTTATGCTGGTGTAATAGCTAGCTTCAGCTTATTGTTTGCGCCTGCCAGTTGGGCAGCGATTAAAGAATATCATTTGAATATTGATCAGGGCATGGTCAATATCACAGGGAAATCTGTCAAACGCATGACGGTGAATGGCAAATTCATTGCTCCATTACTTGAGTTTGAAGAGGGTGATGAGGCGGTTATTCATGTTCATAATCAATTAAAAGATCAAGATACCTCATTGCACTGGCATGGTCTGCTTTTACCTGGATTGATGGATGGTGTACCTGGTTTTAATGGTTTCAAAGGCATTCAACCAAATGGTAGCTTTGAATATCGTTTTAAAGTCCGTCAAAACGGAACCTATTGGTATCACGCACACAGTAAAGGTCAAGAACAAGATGGTTTATATGGCGCTTTAGTCATTTATCCGAAAGGTAAGCAGCCTGTCGCTCAGCATGAAAAAGCAGATCGTGACTATGTGGTTATGCTGTCCGACTTTCATGAAACTGATAGTGATCAAATTATGGCGAATTTGAAAAAGTCTGCTGAATACTATCAAAATCAACGTGAAACGGTGGGTGATGTTTGGCAACAAGTCAAACAAAAAGGTTTGAAAGCAACTTGGCAAGATCGTTCGATGTGGAATCAGATGCGGATGCTCAAAACCGATTTATCGGATGTCACGGGTTATACCTTTCTAGTTAATGGAAAAACTCCGCAGCAAAATTGGACAGGTGCATTTAGTTCAGGTGAAAAAGTTCGTTTACGTTTTATTAATGCATCTGCAATGTCATTTTTTGATGTACGTATTCCGAATTTGAAAATGACGGTGGTGAGTGCAGATGGTCAGCCTGTAAAACCTGTTGCTGTAGATGAATTCCGCATTGGTGCCGCTGAAACATACGATGTAATCGTTGAGCCAAAGCAAGCACATTATCAAATTGAAGCAGAGTCGATTGATCGTAGTGGTTTTGCAATTGCGACACTACAGCGTGATTCCGTCGCCCCACCAGCTCAGATTAAGATGCCAAAAGCGCGTCCACGTGCATTATTGACCATGCAAGATATGGGCATGGATCATGGTACACATGCACAGATGGATATGAAAGATATGGATCATGCTGCTCATAAACCAATCAGTACTGATCATTCAGACCATACTGCAATGAAAATGTCAGACATGGATCACTCTTCCCATGATTCTATGGGGATGGGCAAAATGAATGATATGCATCAGCAACAGATGAGTTCTCAGCATGAAAATGTGAAGGCTGAATCTGTTCAAGGTTGGGCGAATGCATCCACGCCAATAGGTCATA
>NZ_DJLC01000156.1:0-161 GCF_002434875.1 Acinetobacter sp. UBA6526
CAGAAGAAAAACTTGCCGTAAATCCTAATTGTGGGCAATGTCATCAACCGCTATTGCCACATGAACCGATTGAATTAAACGAGCAAAATTTTAGTCATTTTATTAGCAATACTGATCTACCTGTTTTGATTGATTTATGGGCTGAATGGTGTGGTCCTTGT
>NZ_DJLC01000156.1:484-16660 GCF_002434875.1 Acinetobacter sp. UBA6526
ATGGTGTGGTCCTTGTAAAATGATGGCTCCCCATTTCCATCAAGTGGCAAAACAAAATCCATATGTGATTTTTGCAAAAATTGATACAGAGGCGAATCCTCGATTGAGTGCTGCATTTTATGTTCGCAGTATTCCAACTCTGGTATTAATGAATAAAACCAATGAATTGGCTCGAGTAAGTGGTGCATTGCGTGCACCTGAATTACAGCAATGGTTAGATCAGCAGCTGCAACAGCACAAAGGAAATTAAAATGACGGAACGTGTGAACCATCCAGAAGGGACATTGTCTCTTCAAAATATTGCGATGCCAGCTGATACGAATTGGAGTGGTGATGTATTTGGTGGTTGGATTGTATCGCAGATGGATTTGGCAGGTGCGATTCACGTTGAGCGTTTAACGAAAGGTCGTTGTGCGACGATTGCTATCAATCAGATGAGCTTTTTAGTTCCTGTAAAAGTTGGCAACGTCATTAGTTCTTATACTAAAATTTTAAAAGTAGGAAATACTTCTGTTCAGGTTCAAATTGAAGTTTGGATCAGTCATGATGACTCTCGAGAACCAGTTCGTATCACAGAGGGTGTTTTTACCTTTGTCGCTGTTGATGTAAAGGGTAATAAACGCTTAATTAGTGAAGAAATTAGGCAGGCCTTTTTAGCATCTCAATCATGAAGTTAGATCTTAATCAAGACGTGAGTTCTTAGTTGAATTTACGTTGATATTTCCATCATATTTTAGAGAAGACGGTTCAATGGCTGAAGAATTGATTTTGCAACAAGGTCAAAAAGCTGAGCAATATCAAAGTATCATTCCTCAGATTCAGGCAATTATTGAAGATGAAACTGATGTAATCGCAAATTTAGCCAATATTTGTGCTGCTTTAAAACAGCAATTTGATTGGTTTTGGATCGGTTTTTATCTTGTTAAAGACAATGAGTTGGTCTTAGGCCCATTTCAAGGGCCGATTGCTTGTACCCGTATAGCAATCGGGCGTGGTGTTTGTGGTAGTGCATGGCAGCAACAGCAAGTGATTATTGTGCCTGATGTAGATCAGTTTCCTGGGCATATTGCATGTAGTTCAGCATCACGTTCAGAGATTGTATTACCGATCATGAAAAATGGTGAGTGCTTGGGTGTACTTGATATTGATAGTAGTGAATTAAATCAGTTTGATGAAGTGGATGCTAAATACCTCAAACAATTGATTGCTATGATTGAAAACTTTATGTAAATAAGACTTTCATAAAAGCCCAATTCAGTTTGGGCTTTTTTAACTCTACTGGTTAGAACATCGTATTGGCGTTTTGACTCTTTTCTGGAATCGTTTGGATAACATCCCAATGTTCCACAATTTTCCCATTTTCTACTCTGAAAATGTCAATAATTGCTCTACCGCGATCTTGCTCATTTTCTGTAGAATGAACATGTAGCGCCACTAGATTTCCTTCAGCAATTGCTCGTTTGATCGTGTTTTTTGCTTGAGGATTATTTTGAAACTTTTGAGTAAAAAAATTCACAAACGGTGCTTTACCATCAGGGACATTGGGATTGTGTTGAATATATTGATCGCCGATATATCGATCAGCATATGTTTTAACTTGATGTTTTAAGAAAACACCTTCGTAAAAATCAATCACAATTTTTTTATTCTGTTCTGCAAGATTGCTATTGGATCGCGTGGAAGAGCTTTGTTGATTTGAATTATGTGATAAAGGCATGTTAGTACAAGCCGTTAGCGTAAGAATGCTTAGAATTGTTGGAACAGCAAGTATTTTTTTCATGGTATCAACTCAAGATACAAAATGATTCTGTATCTTGAGCATAATAATGACCTAACTGTAGTTTAGATCAGTTATGATTTTTTTCGTTTAGGTAACCAAGCCCAAAGCATTTGACAGTGAATTGGTTCATTCGCTGAATCATCAATGACAGTGACTGGGATCAATAACTCGCCTTTTTCATTATCAGCAATAAACTTTTGTTGATCTGCTGATAATGTTGCTGTAGCCGTCAAACCGCCTTGTGCAACTTTTAAGTAGTCTACATGTAATGATTTAATCAATAAGATACGATCATCAGGAATATGTAGACCTGTTAAAAAACCTGTTGCTGTCTCAGCTAATAAAGCCATTGCCGCTGCATGAACACCTTTAATATGGTTTTGCATATTGCGTTGGTTTTCAATACGAACAGTGACATGATCTTTATCCACTTCTAAGTAGCGAATATTTGCAGTGCCAACCATTGGAACAACACGTCCAAAAGCTTTGCTCCAAAGTGTGCTACGAATGCCTTTTGGAAATTTAGAAGTGGTTTTAACCAACGTGTAAAGACGGTTATCTTTTGCCATAGCGAACCTAAATCTTAGTCTTTGAAATTATTGAATTGGAGTGGTAGACCAAATTGTTGTTCACGTAAAAAGTTCATGACTTGCTGTAAAGTATCGCGCTTTTTATCTGTGACACGGATTTTGTCTCCTTGAATAGAAGATTGCGCTTTGATGCCACTTTCTTTAATGGCTTTATTAATTTTTTTTGCAGTATCTGAGTCAAGACCGTCTTTAAGTTTGATTACTTGAACAACATTTTTGCCTGAAGCTGACGCTTTTTGTGGATCAAGTGCTTGCACATCAATTTTACGCTTATAAAAATGATTTTCGAGCATGGTATAGACTTGTTCACATTGGAAGTCACTTTCAGTTGAGATTTTGATTTCTTTATTTTTTTCATTTAACTCGATCGAAACGTCTTGTCCACGGAAGTCAAAGCGTGTGCCAATCTCTTTTTGCGTGTTTTGTACCGCATGATTGACTTCAAATAACTCTAATTCAGAAACAATATCAAAAGAAGGCATGGTTAGACCTTTACAAAGGGAAAGAATATTTGAGATGCTAAGGGGGTTTTCTTCATTTGCCAAGTGTTGTTTACATCAAAGGAGTGCGCAATGATCCGTAAACAAGAAATTACAACATTTGAGTTCCCAGAAGGCGCAGTCATTTGGGATGTCCGCGATACTAAAGCCTACACTGAGGCTCATGTCAAAGGGGCGGTGAATCGCCCAATTGCCGAGATTACGTCGGATAGTTTGACTCAAGTTGCAGCGGATCAGCCGATTTATATTCTGTGTGGCGGTGGTAGTAAAGCACCACGTGCTGCGGAATTGTTAGATGGTTTTGATGCTTCTCGTGAATACGTTGTATTGATGGGAGGCACACGGGCTGCGCGTGATGCTGGCTTGCCATTAGAGCAAGGCGCTTAAGCATTAGCATTTGCCAAAATACATCTGTATTTTGGCAAATCAAGAAGTATGAAAATAGTAAAAAATTAAAAGAATAATTTAGCCTGAATAATACGGCTTCTTCGCTTTGACTTTCTTCTGAAATCTCTCTGGACTTAACTTGTTTAGCAATGTTTGTGGTATTGGGCAAAGCTCACCAAGCACTAATGCTGCTAATACTTCACTGCATAATGGTGCAAATAAAAAACCTTTTGATCCTAAGCCTGCAAAAGTATAAGTCTGTTCATGATTCTTCATTTTCCCAACGAGTGGAAAATAGTCTAGGCTCTGCGCACGAACAGAAGCGCGTCCTTGCCATTTTTCAATGAATGGAAGTTTTTCTGCATAATCAGGAAAGACACTGTGGATAAGTTCGTAGTTATGCACATGATCTTCTGCTAATACTTCAGCATCATCTCGATTGGGATAAAATGATGCGCCTAAAATTAATTGAGACGGATTGAGCTGCATACAGTAACCGCCATAACTATAGGCTTCATCTAACGTTAAAGGCTGTTCTACATTTTCAACCCAACTGACTTGTCCTCGAATGGGTTTTAATACTGGATAATCTTCGAAAAGCTCAGCACTTTGCTTGGCACAGCAGACAATCGTATGATCAGTGGTTGCAAGATGAACTTGATCTTGCCAAAGCTCAGTGTGTGAGTTCATTTCTTTCACAGCAGAAATTTGAGCAATCACCAACTGAATATTCGGATGTTTTAAAATTTCATCTCGAAGCTGGTGTGGAGAAACAGCGCCCGCATGGTGTAAGTTTAAACTTGGAAACTTAGATTGCAGCGTGAGTTCATCCGCTGTATGTATTGATAATACATCTTCTGGATATTGCTCCGCTAAATCAAGCAATTCATCAGCATTTTTTAAAGCGAGTTGATGAACTTGAATCGAGCGAAACGCTTTAAAACTTGAATAAAATTTCAAAGCTTGTTGCCAACTCAGCGTCATAAGATGTTCATGCGCTTGTTCAATAGGACATAGTTTGGGGTTGAGCAGCGCAAGCGGATTACCTGATGCACCTGAAAGCGGCTCATTTTGCTCGTAGATAGTCACTTGATGTCCACGCTGAGCAAATGCCCATGCCGTGGTTAAACCTGCGATTCCTGCGCCTATAATGGCGATTTTACGTTGGGTTTTGTTTGGTATTTCCTCTAACGAAATTTGATCGCTAACAATTGCATTTGAATCAGTATTTTCAGTTTTAGTTGGAGCTAACCAAATAGCTTTCAGCATTTCTCGTTTATGCCCAAAACCACGCGGGCGATTAATTTGAACGCCATGTTGTTTCAGTCCACGCTTGAGCACACCTGCAACACTAAAAGAGGCAAAAGTAGTGCCATAATCAGATAAACGGACGATATGATTGAGTACATTTTCTTGCCACATATCTGGATTGCAAGAAGGAGCGAAGCCATCGAGAAACCAAGCATTTACAGCTTGTGTTTTCGGAATACTCGGAAAAATATCTTGTGCATCACCCAACCATAAATCAATACTAAAACGCTCTTCAGGAAAGCTCAGACGATGGCAACCCGCAATCGGCAAAGGATATTGTTGTATGAGTTTGTCTGCCAAAGGTTTAAGTTCTGGCCAAACATTCAGTGCTCGGATAAGGTCTGCTTTACTCAGCGGAAACTTTTCAACGCTGATCGTATGCAAATGGCTGTGATTGTTCGGGCGAATTTGTTGCCAAAGCTGCCATAAGGTTAGAATATTTAAGCCTGTCCCAAAGCCTGTTTCACCTACACAAAAGTATTCAAAATCTTTGAGTTGGGAAAGACGTTCGCTGAGATCATTGCCATTTAGAAAGACATGGCGTGTTTCAAGCAAACCATTATCTTTGGAAAAATAAACATCGCCAAATTGTTTTGAAATGGGAACTTCAATACCATCGACGAGTTCCCAATCGAGTTCAGCTGTTTGTAGTTTTGATGAATGTGACATAGATGAAAATATTGAGTTTTACCACTGGCGACGGCGTTTGGTATAAACATAACTCGCAATAAAGAAACCAAGAATCACACCTACCGCAATGGTCATCGCACCATATAAGAACATTTGCGCACTGCGTTCACTTTGTAGAACTTGAACTTGAACCGTTAAATTATCATTTTTTAACTGTAATTCTTGATTCTGTGCGAGGGCTTCAAGATTGGCATGTTCAAGTTGCTTTAAACGGTTATTTTGATCTTGAATCAATGCTTTAACTTTGGTTTCTTGCTGTTGTTTCGCTTTAGCAATTTGCTCTGCTGTTAAAGGTTTAGCAACGGTGTTGCTTATAATCGGAGCTGTCGTCGAACTTGGTTTGGGTTGCGTCGTATTAACTGATGCAACTGGTGTTGTGGCGGGTGCTGTTGGTTCGACAGCCCATGTTGCAGAACTGAGTAAACATAAAGCAAATAAGCTTTTAACTGCGATTTGCATAGATCAACCTTTTGGAAAAGCTTTGTTAAAAGGTTTTACTTCAATATGTGAGTAAATTCCTTCTTTTAAAAATGGCTCTTCCTCAATCCACGCATCGAGAGCTGCACGATCATCGAATTCGACAATAATTGTACTACCGAGAAAGCCAGCCTGAGGGTCATTTGGGTCTTTAGGATGTGCACCAGCAGCAATTAAACGACCTTCATCATCTAATTTTTGCAGACGGTCTACATGTTGAGGACGGGTCGCTAAACGTTTCTCTAAAGTACCTTCATGATCAGTACAAGTCAGCACAAAATATGGCATAGCAGTAGCTCAATGATTCAAGATCTAGTCAGTGGTTTTAAAATGCTTTCTTAAGCAAAATAGTATAACAGCTAGGTAACTGATAGAAACGATAATATCGCCGAAAGCGGTGAATTCACCCCAATATTTACCCTGCATAAATACGAAACCAAAGAAGAAGTGTAAAGTAGCTAACAAAAAGAACTGTCCACACCATGCCCAGTTTAAATGCATCCAACCTTGTGGGCTGAGTTCCAGCAATGAACCTAATAGCTTTTGGATGATTGGCATTCGCTCTTTATTAAATAAAGGAGTAACTAAGAAACCTATTCCGATACCGACATTGATAATGACTGCTTTCATTTTGATGTAAGTGACATCGCTGAAAACTAATGTAATTCCACCAAAAACGACCGACATCACCACAATAAACCACTGCATTTTTTCCAATTTAAACTTTTGGAAAAAGAATAGGCAGCCATAAACCACCAAAGTTGAGATCAACAATGCACAGGTTGCAACTAGAATGTGGTTTTGATCCGTATTTCCCGCACTACCGACAAGTTCTAATAGGGGATGATGACTATCTTTAGGATCAGTGGTTTTATAAAAATAAAAGAAGATAATCAGCGGAAGGTAGTCGAGCAACGCTTTCATGTTACAGTACGGAGATGAAATAGGTCAGATAGCATAATACAAACCATGTTCGGTGTCGATTTACATACACATACCCTCATTTCTGATGGGACGTTTTCACCAGAACAATTGGTGCAGGCAGCTGTTGATCTAAAAATTGATCTTTTGGCGATCACTGATCACGATACTATGGATGGCTTAGAACGCGCTCAGCGTTATGTGCTTGAACAGGTTCAAACACCTGATATCAAAATCGTTTCGGGTGTAGAAATATCAAGTCAGTGGTCACGCTCAAATACTAAAAAAAGTTATGGTGTGCATATTGTTGCACTTAATATGCAAGATGAGACACCGATCAAAGCGATGTTAGAAAATCAAAAAAAGATTCGTGCAGAACGTGCAAAAGTGATTTGTGGACTATTAGAAAAATGTATAGGTTTTGATATTTATCCAGATGTGGTGGCTAAAGTAGATGGACATGCTGATCGAGTAACGCGGACTCACATTGCAAAAACACTGGTGGAAAAAAATATTGTCAGTCGTCCACAACAGGCATTTGATCGTTTCTTGAAAGAAGGCAAAAAGGCGTTTGTAAAGTTTGAGGGTATTGGGCTTAAAGAAACCATTGAAGTGATCCATGCAAGTCAAGGGCTGGCAGTGTTAGCGCATCCAACCCGTTATGATTTATCTGCGACCAACATTCGTTATTTGATTGAGTTATTTGCATCATTAGGTGGGGATGCCGTGGAGTTACCTCCAAGTATAGAGCCTGCGTCAACACGACAAATGGTAGACCGTATGATAGAGCAATTTGATCTCGCCGTTTCGATTGGTAGTGATTTTCATGGTGACAATATGCCTTGGATTAAATTGGGGCAAACACCAAGAGTGAAAGAAGGGCAAAAAGGGATTTGGGAACGTTTTAGGTAGTTTTCTGCATTATTGAATGATTTGTTTGAGGTAATCATTTTGGAAATAGTCGGTTAAATAATTGAGAAGCTGTTGAACCTTAGGTGGAACAAATTCTCGATTGGGTAATACTACGTAAATTGCTGTTGGTTCAACTTGATATTCCTTTAATACTTGTACCAGTTTTCCTGTTTTTAAATCATCCTTTACATGCCAAATCGAGTGATTGGAAATTCCCAAACCATTTAAAGCTGCTTGCCTGATACCTTCACCTGAATTTGAGGTGAAATAGCCATGTACCGTGATCTGTTGACGATCACCCTTTGCATCAACAAAATCCCAATGATCTGTTAAGCCATTTTCGTGCTGCTGTAAGATGCAGCGATGTGAACGAAGTTCAGATAATGTTTGAGGCTCGCCGTAATGTTCAATATATGTAGGTGAGGCACATAATAGGCGCTGGTTAGGTGTTAGTAAGCGTGCAATTAAACTAGAACTTTTGAGTTTGCCAATACGAATCGCCAAATCCATACCATTTTGAATTAAATCAATATTTTGATCATTCATATCTACATAGATTTTTAATTCAGGATGTAATAATGAAAACTTTGCGATAACTTCCGTTAAGACTTTTGCCCCAAATGTAGCTGAAGTCGATATTCTCAATGTACCTGAAAGCGCTTGATCTTTGAGTTTCAGTGATTCATTTAAGCTTAAAAAGTCATGAATCCAAACCTTTCCATGTTCAAGTAGTTTCGCCCCCTCATCTGTAAGGGTTAATTTCCGTGTTGTGCGATGAAAAAGTCTGAGCTGAAGATTTTGTTCGAGACGTTGAATACGCTGGCTTGCTACTGATACAGAAATATTGGCCTCTTTAGCGGCTTTACTTATAGAGCCGAGATCAGCGACGCGAACAAAAAATTGAAAATCTTCTGTATTCATTATCAATAAAATCGGAAAAGTATTTTTCGATTATCGTGGTTTTTAATGTAAATCGATAAGGATATTTTGTATCTAGATCAATGATGGTTGTAGAGGTTCAAAATGAAATATCACTTATTGGGAAATTCAGGTTTACAAGTCTCTGAACTTGGTTTTGGTGCAGGAACATTAGGTGGGAAAGGACAAATTTTCTCAGCATGGGGACAAGCAAATCAGGCTGAAGCAAATCAAATGATTCAATTGTGCTTAGATGCGGGGATTAATTATTTTGATACAGCCGATGTTTATTCTGATGGCGAATCTGAACGAATGCTTGGAAAGGCGTTGGCGAAAGAGCGCCACAAAAATATCATTTCAACTAAGGTCGGCATTCGTAGCTCAGATCATCTGAATGATGTGGGGTTCAGTCGTAATTATTTAAAATACGCCGTTGAACAATCATTGAATCGTTTAGGAACAGACTATATTGATGTTTTACAACTACATCAGTTTGATAGTTTTACTTCTTTACACCAACTAATGAAAACACTTGATGAATTAGTTCGAAGTGGCAAAGTTCGATATATCGGGGTTTCAAATTTTTCTGGTTGGCAATTAATGAAAGCCCAAGCAATTGCGGATCAATACGGCTATGAGAAGTTTGTGGTCAATCAGGTTTACTATTCATTAATTGGTCGTGATTATGAGTGGGAGTTGATGCCACTAAATGATGATCAGCAGATCAGTGCTGTAGTTTGGAGTCCATTAGGATGGGGACGTTTAACAGGTAAATTTGATCGAGAGAATCCTATTCCTTGTGAGAGCCGTTTACATGATACCGCTCAGTTTGCACCTCCTGTAAATGAGGAACATTTATATCGTGTCATTGATGTTTTAAAAGCAATTGCGGAAGAGACTGGATATTCGATTCCACAAATCGCATTAAACTGGTTGTTACAACGTCCTACAGTTTCAAGTGTATTGATTGGGGCGAGAAATGAGGCTCAATTGCTTGATAATTTAAAGGCGAAAGAGATTCAATTATCTGTTGATCAGATTCAACGATTAGATCAATTCAGTGAAGTTTATCCACCTTATCCTTATTACCCTTACTGGAATGGACAATTCACTGAACGGTTTAAATCTTTAGTGGATTCACAATATATTTAAGTCAACAGACCCTAAACTGCTCCTCATTTAATTTTAAATAAATGAGGAGCAGTTCATTACAACAAATTATGATCTTGTGCTTGAATTGGTGGTGGTGTCGGGCGACCTAATGTACCCAATAATTCAATTTCAATTGAACGAACCATTGCGTCTAAAGGTAAGTCATTACTCTGCGTCCCAAAAGGTTCTTCAATTTCAGTGCTGAGCGCATCTAAGCCTAAGAATGTATAAGCTAAAATACCAACTAAGAGAGGTGTCACTAAACCGAGTAGAGACCCCAAACTGAACGGTAACATCACACAAAAGAAGTAAACGGTGCGATTCAGCAAAACCGAATATGCAAAAGGAATAGGTGTATTGGCGATACGATCACAGCCTGTTTGCATCTCACTTAATGCCGCAACGTGCTGGTTCATTTGCGTATAAATGATGTCTGTGATTTCACCTTCTTTAAGTGCTTGTAACAACTCCCATTGAATTAAGCTCAACGTATATTGAGGCGCATTATGTTGCTGATAAAGCTGAGTCAGTGCTTGTTGGCTTAATCCACTGGTTTCAGTGAGTTCGGTTGGATTCACAGTTTGATGGCGTAAACGATCTCGCAACACATTTGCAAAAACAATGACATGTTGAATAATACGCTCACGTCGACCTTGCGAGAGAATACGGCAGTCTCGATCAAAATGACGTGCTGTCGCGATCAAAATTCCCCACAATTTTCGTGCTTCCCACCAGCGTTCATAGCAGGCTGTATTTTTAAAGCCAAGGAAAATTGAAAGGACTACACCAATTAAAGTAAAGCCAACCAATGGTATTTCTGGAAAGCGAAATAGATTGATATATTCAACGCCACCAATGATGGCAGAGATCAACATTACAAAGCCTAAAGACGGCAAAATTTTGGGTAAAATCGTCCCGCGCCATGAAAATAGAACTTTAAAAATACTTGGCTGGTCACGGACAATCATGTTTTTTGAATCATTAATTTTATGTGTTGATGTTCAGGTCAGATTTGAGCTTTGTCAAGACCAGATTGCTTGATTTTCATAGGTGTGAGCAGTTGTTGTTCAGAAAAAGAAAAATGCGAATCGGGTGAAATAATAAAGTGATCAATCAGGTGTATTTCGAGCAACTTGCAGGCTTGTTTAAGTTGTTGGGTCAGATAAATATCTTCAGGTGATGGTTGTGCAATTCCATAGGGGTGATTGTGGGCAATCACCATTTGACTTGCTTGTTGTTGCAATACATAACGGAGGGTTTGATTAATTGAAACACTGCAACTGTGCTGTGATCCAAAAAATAGTTTTTTAAAATGTAGTTTTCGGAGTTCTGCATCGAGACATAAGACTGCGAAGACCTCTTGCTTTTCACCTTGCAACTCATAACGTAAATAATCCAGCACCAAAGTTGATGTATTCAGGCATAAGCGTTGTTGATGAAAATAATTGTTGAGATATCGCCGTCCAAGTTCTTTGACGGCCATGAGTTGAGAATACTTGGTTGAAGCAATACCATTAAATTGTGATAACTCTTCAAGTGATGCATCAAAGATGGGGTTGAGACCACCAAAATGTTGAATAAGGATTCGCGCTAGTTCGACAGCAGAGTGTTGCTTGGAGCCTGAGCGAAGAAAGATCGCAAGTAATTCTGCATCCGACAAACTCTGTGCCCCTTGAAGCAGTAAACGTTCTCTTGGTCGTTCTTGTTCTGGCCATGCTTTGATGGATTGTTTTATCTGTTGATTCATTTTTATTCACATAATTTTTTTATGGTGATGATTTTTCCAAGCACACTGCTTGGGTATGCGGGTATTTAATGATATTGTGAGCGCCACTGCAACAGAAAGGTAAACTGTTTGTGAGCTTTGATCTAAGTGTTATTCCCCATAAAAACATTATATTAGCGGTTACAGGTGGTATTGCTGCCTATAAAAGTGCCATTTTAGTTCGTCGTCTAAAAGATTATGGTTTTGATGTCCGCGTGGTCATGACACATGGCGCACAAGCTTTTATTACGCCTTTAACTTTCCAAGCACTTTCTGGAAATCCTGTACATACAGAATTGCTAGATCCTGAAGCTGAAGCGGGAATGGGGCATATTGAATTGGCGCGTTGGGCTGATTTGATTTTAGTTGCGCCTGCAAGCTGTGACACGATTGCAAAATTTGCCAATGGTTTGGCGGATGATTTATTAAGCACCTTGTATCTTGCAACCAAAGCGCCTGTGTGGGTTGCACCTGCCATGAATCAGCAAATGTGGGCAGCTAAAGCAACACAACGTAATTTACAAACACTTGTTGAGGATGGTGTGCATGTCATCATGCCTGATGCAGGTGAGCAAGCCTGTGGTGATGTGGGTTTAGGCCGTATGCCTGAACCTGAAGATATTGCGCGTCAAGTGGCTGCTTATTTCCACAAAGCACAACGTGCGATTGCAGAGAAATTTGGTTTGTTAGCGGGTAAACGTGTGACCATTACGGCTGGTCCAACGCGTGAAGCAATTGACCCTGTTCGATATATTTCTAATCACAGTACAGGGAAAATGGGTTTTTCTTTGGCAGCAGCATGTTATGCCGCGGGTGCAAAAGTCACTTTAGTTGCTGGGCCTGTGAGTTTGGATACTCCAAATGGTGTAGATCGAATCAATGTGAAGTCTGCAATGCAAATGCTTGATGTGAGTATGGATCAACTCAAACAAGGTTGTGACATCTTCATTGCGACGGCTGCTGTAGCAGATTATCGTGTTGCCGAAGTAGCTGAGCATAAAATCAAAAAAGCAGGTGATGAGCTTGCAGTTTCATTGGTGAAGAATCCAGATATTGTCGCAACGATTGCGCAACAGCAAGAACGTCCATTCATGGTGGGTTTTGCTGCTGAAACACAAAATGTTGAGCAATATGCTGCTGGAAAACTGGTTGCCAAGAAACTCGATATGATTGCTTGCAATGACGTGTCTCGCCCAGATATCGGTTTTGCATCTGATGAAAATGCGATGACTGTATTTTTTGCGCAGTCTTACCATATGGAAAAGCGTGAGTTAGAAAAAGCATCGAAACAAGAGATTTCACAGCAATTGGTTGAAGCAATTCATGATGCTTTGCTGCAAAAATAATTAAATCGTTCTTTTATCAAAATGCAACGAAATCGTTGCATTTTTTATGTATGCTCAACGCATAGAGCATTTAAAATTTGAACGTCCATTTGAGTTCAAATCATGATGTTCAATCAATCATAGCCACAGTTTTGATAGGGATATCCTAATGATGAAAAAAACTTTAGCCACCGCCGTTATGTTGTCATGTTTTGCATTTAGTAGCACTGTTATGGCTGCTGGTTTAGAAGATGATATGAAAACTTTAGGTAAAAATTATAAGGCGTTTAACCAAGCGACTAATCCGCAAGCTGCGACAGCTGCATTAAATAATATGCGTAGCGCAGCGGCTCATTCAAAACAATATAAGTTGGCTCCAAATACCACAGATAAAGTCACTAGCTCACCTGCTTTGTTTGAACAAATTATTGTGGAGATTGATAAAGCGAAAGTACTTGTTCAAGCTGGCAAGTTAGATGAAGCGAAAAAACAAGCCAAAAAAATTGCTGAACTACGTGATCAAGGACATAAACATTACATGCATTAATTGATGGAGAGTCGATGCTCTCAATCATGAAGCTGTACTCAAAGGAGTGCAGCTTTTTTTTATTGCTTTAATACCGCGAAAATCAAAATGTAGACTCAGCATGATTCGGATTTTCACTGAATTCTAAAGTTGATACAGTAAAATAAGAAATGATGAGAGGTGGTGAAATGTCCTCGCAACAACACTACGAGCGTATTGCTCAAGCAATTGACTATATTCAACAGAATTTTCAACAGCAACCGCAGTTAGACGATGTGGCAGCCTATGTGCATCTGAGTCCAGCACATTTTCAAAGGCTATTTACTGAATGGGTCGGCACGAGTCCGAAAAAGTTTTTGCAATATATCAGTATTGAATATGCCAAGAAGATTTTAAAACAGGATACAACTAGTATCTTGGATGCAACATTTGAGACAGGGCTTTCAAGCACCAGTCGATTACATGATTTATTTATTCAAATTGAAGGTATGACGCCTGCTGAATATAAAAATGGCGGGCAAAACTTAACTATTCATTATCATTTTGCAGAAACTTTGTTTGGTCAGGTTCTGATTGCCTCTACGGATAAAGGGATTTGTGCACTGACATTTGTAGATCAAGCAAGTGAAGCATTGGCACATTTAAAAGCTCAATTCCCTCAAGCGGCATTTACTGAGCAAACTGATTATTTTCAGCAAAATGCGCTTGCGCTGTTTCAAAAAGATCGAGATCAATTTGCTGAAATTAAACTGCATTTAAAAGGTACGCCATTTCAGCTCAAGGTCTGGCAGAGCTTACTCAAAATTCCTATGGGGCAGCTTTCGACCTATGGTGAGTTAGCACATGCAATTGATCATCCAAAAGCAGCGCGTGCAGTAGGCACGGCAATTGGACGTAATCCTGTGGCATTTTTGATTCCCTGTCATCGTGTGATTCAGTCTACGGGTGTATTTGGAGGATATGAATGGGGAACAACACGTAAGACCGCATTAATCGGTTGGGAAGGGGTTCAGGCACATGCCACAATTTGAATCTGCTCAGATCGAAAGTGTGATTGAAAAAATTAGGACTGCTGATTGGAGTCAGATCAGTGATCAACTACATCAGCAGGGTTTTGCAACGATTCAAAATGTACTTTCAGCACAACAATGCCAAACACTTCGAAATGCGTATGTAGATGAATCGTTATATCGTAAAACAGTCAATATGCAGCGTTATCGATTTGGCTTAGGTGAATATAAATATTTTAATTATCCTTTGCCAGATTTAATCCAACAGATGCGACGTGAAATTTATTCTTTTTTAGTTCCTGTCGCAAATGCGTGGTTTGATGTCCTCGGTTTAGGTGATCCATTTCCAAAAGCACATGAAGAATTGTTGAAACAATGTCAGCAACATCAACAAACCAAAGCAACGGCACTGATATTGAAATATCAGCAAGAGGGTTTTAATACCTTACATCAAGATATTTATGGTGATGTGTATTTCCCACTGCAATTGGTGATTGTTTTAAATCAGCAAAATGAGGATTTCATTGGTGGTGAGTTTGTTATAACGCAGCAAAATCCTCGTGCTCAGTCTAAAGCAATGGTATTACAACCCAATCAAGGTGATATTTTGATTTTCACCACCCAGTTTAAACCTGAACAAG
Source organism: Acinetobacter sp. UBA6526 (assembly GCF_002434875.1). Classification (NCBI taxonomy): domain Bacteria; kingdom Pseudomonadati; phylum Pseudomonadota; class Gammaproteobacteria; order Moraxellales; family Moraxellaceae; genus Acinetobacter; species Acinetobacter sp. UBA6526. Next base: position 15,390 of record NZ_DJLC01000156.1, read on the forward strand.
GAGTTCGAGGCTATCATCGTGTGAATATGAAGCATGGTGTCAGCACTGTTTTGCAAGGCGAGCGTTATAGTTTGGGGATTATTTTTCATGATGCTGTGAGTTAGTGTGATGTGGCAGCATATTGATTTAGAGCAGAGCGATTTACGACAGAAACTAAAACGCGGTGAAATTCGTTTTGCTGGAAATCGTCAATTGAAAATCTATGGCACTTTGACATGTCATTCGGGTAAGCGCATGATGAAAACGAATCGTGTCTTTTTTACAGATGAAAGTGAAGCTTTAATGCAAGGTTATCGACCTTGTGGACATTGTATGAAAACAGCATATAAGAAATGGAAAAATGCAATTATTTGATATTGAAGCTGACCCAAAGCAAAACCATTTACCTTATGACGGTACAGTAAATTACTACGGCAAAGTCGTATCATCCCAGCAAGCTGATCATTACTTTGATGTGTTGTTACGCAGTATTGAATGGGAAAATGATCAAGCAGTCATTTTTGGTCGTCAAATCATCACGAAACGAAAGGTCGCGTGGTACGGTGATCGTGGCTATGAATATACCTATTCGAATGTAAATAAATATGCTTTAGCTTGGACGGACGAATTAATAGAACTTAAAGCTTTAGTTGAACAATTGTCAGGTGAAACATTTAATTCATGTCTTCTCAACCTTTACCATACAGGTGAGGAGGGGATGGCTTGGCATAGTGATGGGGAAATTGATCTTAAGAAAAATGGCGCAATCGCTTCGCTAAGCTTTGGGGCAGAACGAAAATTTGCATTTAAACATAAGCAAACCAAAGAAAAAGTTGAACTGTATTTGGAACACGGCAGCCTACTAGTGATGAAGGATACAACTCAAAGTTATTGGTTACATCGCTTGCCACCTACCAAGAAAGTCAGCACTGCACGCATTAACTTAACGTTTAGAACGATTGTTGAATGACATAAAAAAAAGGACTGATATTCAGTCCTTTTTTGTTGCTATCGCAATAACGATTATGCTTGACCTTGCGCATCAGCATCCGCTTGTAAGCGTTGCATATTTGCTTCAAATTCAGCATCAAAGTTAATTGGTGTAAGCAATAATTGAGGGAAGCTACCCTTAGTCACTAAATCGTTCACCGCTTCACGTAAGAATGGGAACAAGATATTTGGGCAGTAAGCACCTAAGATGTACGGAAGACGGTCTTCTTCAAAGCCATCAACCAAGAAGATACCTGATTGAGTTACATCAACGATGAACGCAGTTTCATTTTCGTTATTTG
>NZ_DJLC01000097.1:0-6514 GCF_002434875.1 Acinetobacter sp. UBA6526
ACCTAAAAAGTGCACGATATTCAGTATTTGAATAGCCTTTTCGGTCTGCACGCAACTTATGTGCCGTACCTGTTTTACCGCCCACTCGATAGCCTGGAATCACGGCTTGTTTTGCCGTACCGCCCGGCATCGTCACTTGTTCAAGCATCAACAATACTTCATCAGCGATTTTAGGTGATACAACTTGTGTTCCTTCAGGTGGTTTATCTAGCTTACGCAGACTCAGTGGCATCTCAACCCCATGATTGGCCAACATCGCATAACCTTGCGCCAACTGAAGGATTGTGGCATTCAAACCATAACCGTATGCCATGGTACCAAGCTGAGAAGGGTTGATCTTATCCGCTGGATAGAGCAAACCCGCACTCTCACCCGGAAATTTCACATCCGAACGATGACCAAAACCAACGCGTCTAAAGAAAGAAGGAATGGTATCTTTTGGCAAAGATAGTGCAATCTTTGCTGAACCAACGTTTGAGGATTTAACAATGACGCCTGTAACAGTTAAAGCACCATAGTTATGCGTATCACGAATTGTATGCCAACCCAATTTCATTGAACCCGGTGCAGTATTGACGATTGTGTTTGGTGTGTATTTTCCACTTTCTAATGCCGCTGCAATAGTAAATGGTTTCATCGTCGAACCCGGCTCAAACATATCAATTGCGCCACGGTTACGCATCGCGTCTTTATTGCTCAAACCATTTTTATCATTTGGATTGTAAGACGGCCAACTGGTCATCGCCAGAATTTCACCCGTCTTTACATCCACTGCAATTGCGGTTGCAGAGCGAGCGTTATTTGCCACCCCCGCAGCAGTAAGTTCACGATACATGATGTATTGCAAACGCGAGTCGATACTCAGGGTAATATTTTCCCCAGATTCAACTTCCTTGATCACTTCAGAAACTTTTAAACGATTGCCTTTCTTATCACGAATGATTTTTTGCTCACCATCCACACCAGACAACTGTTTATTCAACTGCATTTCCAAACCTTCAATTCCGCGTCCTTCACTGTTGGTTAAACCAATGATCTGAGCGTTTGGTTGAGGTTGTGGGTAATAACGCTTATAACTTTTTTCTGCGTATACACCTTGGAAATTACGTTTAGTAATTAAATCAGCTTGCTGCGGCGGCACTTCTTTTTGCAGTACCAAATAGCGCGAGCGTTGACGATCATTCATTTGCTTTCGAAGTGACTGGCGATCAATACCTACTGCATCTGCCAACTCATCTAAATTTAGATTTTTATCTGGCAACTGACGTTTCAATTTACGATTGGTTGGATCTTTCTTTAACTCTTCAGTGATCTCATCAAATTGCTTTTTCGCTTCCCAATAATCTCTTGGGTCAATCACAATCTTCATGATCGGTGTACTGATTGCCAAAGGCACACCATGACGGTCACTAATCACACCACGCATCGCCTCTAAACGCTCTGTACGAAGAATATTGGCATTCGCTTTATTCTGTAAAAAATCCTTATTCACAACTTGCACATAAAAGGCACGCGCAACCAACACCACAAAGCAAAGGAGCACAACACCCCAGAGCAAATAAAATCGCCACATATCGAGAGCAAGGGTTGGTTTTTCCGAAATGGATTGCTGTTTTTTTCGTATTGGTTTGCTTCGCTTATCTGCCATACAGCATGCCTTATTTATCTTGCTCTGAAGTCATAGGTAAAGAAATCACTACAGTTTGCGTAGCTGGTGGTGAAAACATTCGTAATTGTGTTACCGCACGCGAACCAATTTGGGCAGTCGCACCAAAAGTCTGTTGTTCAATCAGCAAACGTCCCCATTCTGCGTTTAAATCATCTCTTTCACGCATATAGGAACTCAAATCTCGATAATCATGACGATATTCAAACACCTGAAATACCACCATCATCGCACTGATAAACACCGATGCAACGAGTACAGCATAAACAATAACTTTTTTCAGTCCCTTTTTGCTGTTGGATACGACTTCGTCATCATTCTTGTTGTTCATTATTTGCCTTTTTGCTCTAAGCGCTCTGCAACACGAAGCCATGCACTACGCGAGCGAGGATTTGCCTTTACTTCTGCTTCACTCGCACGAATACGAGAAACTTTTTTCAATCGTCGAGTATCAACCTGCGCTTGAGGCATTCCCCAACCTGCGTCTTCAGCCAAGCTCGATTCTTTTTGAATGAATTGTTTGATTAAACGATCTTCCAAAGAATGAAAGCTAATCACGGCCAATTGCCCTTTTGGTTTTAATAATTCTACAGCTTGCGGTAAAAATACATCAATATCATCTAGTTCTTTGTTAATCTCAATACGGATCGCTTGGAATGTACGTGTCGCAGGATGTTTATGCTTTTCCCATTTAGGGTGAGCAACTTTAACAATCTCAGCGAGTTGTGCTGTTGTTGTAATTTCACCAGCTTGTTTTATGGCTCTAGCAATACGGCGGCTATAACGCTCTTCACCATACTGATAGATAATGTTTGCTAATTTTTCTTCTTCTATTTCGAGCAACCATTCGGCCGCTGTCAAACCTTGTGAGTTATCCATACGCATATCCAACGGACCGTCATGCATGAAGCTAAAACCGCGCTCAGCTTGATCTAGTTGCGGAGATGACACACCCAAGTCAGCCATAATGCCATCAACTTCAGTAATGCCAATGTTGCTGAGTTCAGCTTGAATATCTGCAAAACTTGCATGAATAATTTTAAAACGTGAATCTTCTTGTTCTAATTGTGCTGCAACTTCAAGTGCTTGTGGATCTTTATCAAAAGCATAAACACGCGCATTGGCATCTAATTTTGAAAGCAATAATTGAGTATGACCACCACGACCAAAGGTCGCATCAATAAAAATACCTGTGTCACGGCCTGCCAGTACGCCATCAACGGTTTCATGAAGTAAGACAGAAATATGCGACATAACAATGCAATCAACAGCTAAAAATGTAACTGCACATTATCACCTTGTTTTATGCCATCACCAAACGACTTTTTGTAGAGAATTCTTAACTTTTCATAGATAAAACCGTTTTCTTTCGATTTTTCACTCAATAAAAAAGCAAATACGCGCTGTATTTGCTTTTTTAATCATTTTCCTCAAAGGCACACACTCAACATTTATGGTTTTTCGGCATAAATTTGATCAAAGATCGCACCATTTACAAAGTGTGTTTTTTGCGCTTTTGCCCAGCCACCAAACACATCATTAATATTAAAAAGTTTGATTTTTGGAAATTGCTTAGCGTACTTTGCAGCAACTTGAGGATTACGTGGACGGAAATAATGTTTAGCCGCCAACTCTTGACCCAATGGTGAATATAAAAAGTTTAAATATCCACGAGCCAGATTACGATGACCATTTTTATCTACCGTCTTATCAACGATAGCAACAGAAGGTTCAGCCAAGATCGAAATAGATGGATAAACGATCTCAAACTTGTCTTGACCTAATCCTTTTGTGGCTAGTAGTGCTTCATTTTCCCAAGACAGCAATGCATCACCGATACCGCGCTCAGCAAAGGTAGTCAACGAGCCTCGCGCACCTGAATCTAGAACTTTGACATTTTGATAAAGTTTTTTGACCAATTCACGTGCTTTTGCATCATTACCATTTGGTTGTTTAAGCGCATATCCCCAAGCAGATAAATAAATCCATCGCGGTGCACCACCTGTTTTGGGATTGGGTGTAATAATTTCCACACCCGCTTTGGTTAAATCGTTCCAGTCTCGAATATTTTTAGGATTGCCTTTCCGAACAAGGAAAACAACAGTTGAGGTATATGGAGCTGAATTATCTTTAAACTGTTTTTGCCAGTCTTTGCGAATTAAACCCGCATTTGCGATTTCATCAATATCGTTTGCCAAAGCTAAAGTAACTACATCAGCTTGTAGACCATCAATAACGGATCGCGCTTGCTTTCCTGAACCGCCATGTGATTGTTTAAAATCAACCTCTTGACCTGTTCTAGATTTCCAATATTGTCCAAAAGCTTGATTGTATTCTTGGTAAAATTCACGTGTTGGATCATAAGATACATTCAAAAATGTGGTTGCCGCCTGTGTTACACCATTTAAACCAAAGCCAAGCAATGCGATCGCAAATATCTTTCTCATTTATACAGCCCCTAACTCATAAATATTCACACCACTATATTTTAGATAAAATATTTTACAATCAATAACTTATATCAATATAATATTTATTATGCTTAATTCTAGATATACGAACTTTTCATATAGATAACAGTAAAATGAAAGTACAAAAGTAGATAATGTTCCTTAAATCTTCAGTCTCCATGTTTTCTACATATTTGCTTGCTAAATTTGACTTGCACACAAACTAGCCACACAGCTATAAATATTAAGTAGAAATTTACTGGAAGTTTATCTTTTTTGTAAAAAGTGTGACGTAGTTCTACTTTTTTATTAAGATTTATGTTTGAATCGTATCATTAAAGCAATACTATATTTGTTTAGTTAGTCTTGTAGACTCGAAATCATGAAGGGGATGTTAGCAATGCGAGCATTAAAATTGAAAAAAACTCTATGCTTAAGCGTATTTTTAGTCTGCTCTCTACAGATGGGTCATGCTGCTGCAATCAAAGAAAGTAATAACATAAAATCAGTAGACAAATCTTCTTCTCTTATTGTTAAAGCACTTGATCAACAGAAACGTAATACAGCGATGATTCCATCAACTAATGATGAGATCAAAATGCTTAATACAATTCGCACAACACCAAGCCAAAATTTCTTTGCTAGCCAACATGAGCGTTTTTCTCGCTTTGTTCAAACGATTTTTCAACCGCATAATTCTTAATACTTTAAATATGTAACCCCTCGCATGTTTAAATGTGCCTAGTCATTCCGTGACTAGGCTTTTTCGTTATAATAGTTTCAATTTCTAATTTTAAATCCGATCTCTTATGAAAGTCCGTACTCGTATTGCTCCCTCTCCTACAGGTTTTCCACATGTAGGAACTGCTTATATCGCGTTATTTAACTTATGTTTTGCAAAACAGCATGGCGGAGAATTTATCTTACGTATTGAGGATACGGACCAACTTCGCTCTACCCCTGAATCTGAGAAAATGATCTTGGATTCACTACGTTGGTTAGGCCTCAACTGGTCAGAAGGTCCTGATGTCGGTGGCCCTCATGCACCATACCGCCAATCTGAGCGTATGGGTATTTATAAACAATATGCATTAGAACTTGTTGAAAAAGGTCACGCTTTCTATTGTTTTGCCACTGCTGAAGAGCTAGATCAAATGCGTGCTGAACAGCAAGCGCGTGGTGAAACACCAAAATATGATGGTCGCGGATTGAAGCTTTCTACTGAAGAGGTACAACGTCGCCTTACTGCTGGTGAGCCGCATGTCATCCGCATGAAAGTACCTGAAGAAGGGATTTGTAAAATCAATGACCTACTCCGTGGAGAAGTTGAAATTCCGTGGGCACAAGTTGACATGCAAGTTCTGTTAAAAACAGATGGTTTGCCAACTTATCACCTTGCAAACGTTGTAGATGATCACTTGATGGAAATCACGCACGTACTCCGTGGCGAAGAATGGTTACCATCAGCACCAAAGCATCAATTGCTTTACCAATATTTTGGTTGGGAAATGCCAACGCTTTGCCATATGCCATTATTACGTAATCCAGATAAATCAAAACTCTCTAAACGCAAGAACCCAACTTCGATCAATTACTATCGTGACATCGGTGTGTTACCAGAAGCATTGCTTAACTATTTAGGTCGCATGGGCTGGTCAATGCCTGATGAGCGTGAAATCTTCACGCTACAAGACATGATTGAGAACTTTGATGTGCAACGCGTGTCATTGGGTGGTCCAATCTTTGATGTCGAGAAACTAAACTGGCTCAATGGTCAGTGGATTAAAGGCCTGACTCCAGGACAATTGCTTGATCGTTTATTGGCATGGAAAAGTGATCGTCAAACATTAGAAGATATTGCTGCTGCAATTCAACCCCGTATCAACTTACTTTCTGAAGCTGTGAATTGGGCTGGTTTCTACTTTAACCACATGCCACAAATCAGCAAAGCACAGTTCGAAAGCAAGAAGTTGACCGAAGAACAGGTTCGTCAAAGCCTACAATTTGCGATCTGGCGTTTAGAAAGTCAGTTTACGTGGAACAATGACACCGTAAGTCAAACATTGATGGATTTGGCTGCACAAATGGAAATTAAATTACGCGACTTTATGCCAGCATTCTTTATTGCGATTGCAGGCTCAACCAGCTCAACGCCTGTAATGCAAGCAATGGTAACAATTGGTCCTGATTTAACTTTCGCTCGCTTACGCAATGCACTTGAAATTGTTGGTGGTCCAAGCAAGAAAGAACTGAAAGTTTGGGAAAAGTTAAATGAATCGCTAAAATTGCCGAAAAATGATGCAAATAGTGAGACTTAATTCAGTTTAATCATTGACGTGTGAGCGCAATCCCCCTAATATTGCGCTCACACAAACTGGGGCCATAGCTCAGTTGGTAG
>NZ_DJLC01000124.1:0-4777 GCF_002434875.1 Acinetobacter sp. UBA6526
GAAGTTTGGTAGAAGCTGGTTGCGTGTATGTTGCAAAGCCACCGTTATTCAGAATTGATGTTGGCAAACAAGTGTATTATGCAAAAGATCTCAATGAGCGAGATACTAGTGTTGTGATTTTAACAGTTATTGTTTTATTACTTTTGGTCCAGATGGTTCAAATGCTTGGAGATTGGTTAGCCAAATTACGTTAATCAAGCTCAATCAAAAAGCACTCTTGTTTGAGTGCTTTTTACATTTTAATTTCCTATGGAAAGTAGATTTCGTTCGCAGCCTTGAATGTATTGACATGCAATGGAACTAAATCCTCAAGCTCCTGATACCCCCCTGCCAATACAAACAACATCGGAATTTTCATTTTTTTTGCCATTTCAAAAACCAATCGATCTCGTTCAAACAACAACTCTGTTGTAAACCATTTAGAACCATATTTATCCAGTTGATGACAATCCATTCCTGCTTGATAAATTATAAGATCCGCCTCCCAACGGGAAGCATAATTAAACGCTTCAAAGATCGCTTCTCGATAGAGATCAAAATTACCTTGTTTTGGATGAATATATCGGGTCAGACTGCGTTCATTCGCTTTACAGCCGAAACGGATACCAAAAATCCCAAAGTTGACTAGATTGGTCATTCGGTTGGTAAAAATTGCTGTACCATCACCACCATGCTGATCGCAATCCAAAATAAAGATTCTTTTTTCAGGGAATTGCTTTGCAACCAGCGCTAAACCATTGAATGTGCAATATGCTGCACCAGACTCATAACTTGCATGATGAAAACCTTGTGCAATATTTGCAGCAATACCCTCATTTAATGCGATTTCTGCACCCAATAACTGCCCCGCCTGAACGGATAAAATCGCATCACGTAATTGCGTATTCCAAGGTTTAAACCCTTGTACTGTCGCAAAAGCAGATTCACCTGAGATAAAAGCTTCAACATATTGTGGATTGTGCAATTTCTTTAAAATTTCAACATCAATCAGTCCAGGATCAATGAGCTCAACCATTTTATTTTCATACAGTACATCCGCAACTGCGGTCAATTTTTCCATGCTGTTGGTATGCGTTTGAGCATAATAGCGCGGAGAATAACAAGCTTTTAGCATGGATGTCCTACGCATATTTGATCTTGAGCAATTTCCATGAGTTGGCTCAACTCAGTTGTATCTGGTCGGAACAGCCCATTATCCACTTGCTGTTTAAAATGATAACCAAATGCACGCGCACGATTTTGCGGAGAAACAGCTAAAGTGGTTAACCGTAAAAACCAAAAACCGTTCATTTGTGAAATAGGAATGACATAACCTTTGTATTGCTGATTCTGATGTTTGTCCAAGTGATCTAAATCATAATTTGCAGAAAATAGACTCCCTGCAGGTAACCTTACCCCATTCATCATTAACGGCACTAAGCTGATACAGGAGTGATTGTCACCCATATTCATCTTTTCCATCATAATAGGCTGGTCTTGCTCATCTACAAAGATATTGATTTCACCTTGTCTGAGTAACCGATGATGTGCAATACGTAAGAAGAATTTTTCCGCCATTGGACATGAGCCTACTTTTGGCTTTTCCTCCAAAGACTCACACTCAATCATTTCTAAATTTTTAGCATCTTGCGGGAGAATAATATCCGCGAGTAACTGACAAATTAAAATACTTTCTTCAAGTTCAGCATATTGATACAAGGTTCTTAAAGTCGCTTGAAAATCAACTTCCTGTCTTAAATTTTGTGTAAATGTTTCTTGCGGATTGAGTTTTCCTAGGCAAGTTTCCACATCTGCATTCGTGTCCAAATTGCGCCAAGTTCCTAGCTCCAAACCATATAAAGAAGCTTGATTTAAAATATTCTTTAAACCCTTGGTTTCATATTCTTCAAAAATTCTAAAGTCTTGAAAACCGATCAGATCACGCGGTTGAGAAACAAATTCTGCAATCACCCGTGTTGCTTGAGTATAACCACAGCCCCGACGCTCAGTTTGGTGACTAAAGTGCTCATTCAACATTTCGGTAAGCTTGGCAGACAAAGGGTGTAAATATTTTTTGAAGATAACAACAACTTCATGATCTACCAAATCAGACATAACTTCCCTCGCTTTCTTCTTATGATTTCCCTACATTCGATCTTATGCATTCACTCTATACTTATCTTATTCACTGTAATCTTTTAAATTATTTAGCTTAAATTAAATATCTGTTATTCGAGTCAAGATGAATGTAAATCATTAACTTATAAACCTTTTATATCATCTTTATTCAAAATACTACACTTGTCAACCATAAAGATAATGGCTGATTTCAGTCGTCATATACTGCCCTAAAAAGTCAGTAAAACACATCGAACTCCTACAGCTTTTGCACTATGAATCTTTTACACTTAAACTAATATAATCGGTTAAATTTCACAATTGGCCGCACAATAACCTCTTGAAACAAAGATTTAGGATTCGGCTATGCATTATAAAATTCATGCAATTGACGTTAAAAACGCCTTAAAAAATTATATTTGGTTATTGGAAGATACGCATACCAAAGAAGTTGTTGTAATTGATCCTACTGAGGCACATCTTGTGACACAGTTCTGCGCCGAGCATCAATTGCAATTAAAGCAAATATGGCTGACACATTGGCATCGCGATCATACGGATGGAGTTTCAGGCTTATTGGCAGATCAAAATATTCCTGTTTATGGCCCTCGTGATGAGCTAAGTAAAATATCTTTAATTTCCAATCCATTACAAAACAATGATCATTTCCACTTTAATCATCTCAAAATTGAGATTATTGCAACTCCTGGTCATACTCTCGGTCATATCACCTATTTTATTGAAGAAATCGACAGCTTATTCTGTGGAGATACTCTATTTGCAATGGGTTGTGGTCGTTTATTCGAAGGGACTGCCGAGCAAATGTATCATTCACTCAATCGGCTCGCAGCTTTGCCTATTCAAACCAAAGTGTACTGTACACATGAATATACATTAGCGAATGCCGAGTTTGCCTTAACCGTTGAACCACATAATGTCGCGTTGCAAGAGCGCTTTAGAGAAGTTCAAGCACTGAGAGATGCGGGGCAAATCACACTGCCAAGTACAATTGAATTAGAGCTAGAAACCAACCCTTTCCTGCGAACAGAAAGTGCTGAAGACTTTGCTCGAATTCGCAGTTTAAAAGATCAGTTCTAAACAAGAAATTACATGTTGCGCATTCATTTTTCACTTTAGCAATAAAGTGAAAAATGAAATTATTTTTTACATCTTTAAATACGAAAAACTTAACAATAGCAATTGCTTATTTTGCAACCAATGTTAATTTTATAACTAAAATACAAGTACATATAAAATCTAATTTTTAAGCCAATCTTTTTTGATTACTTCAGTTTTACAATATTTACAAGCCGAAAAATAAATATATGCATCACCCCTTTAAAAATTTTCAAGACACCCTTATTAATAATTACAAGTTCACAAGGAGTTCTGTTATGAAAAACAGAGTTGTTAAAGCAAAAAATTTAGTCGCTTTTCGTATTTGGTTAGAGAAATTAGGATATTCAGTTAAAAACTTAGCAGACAATCGTGGCTTTACTTTTAGTTTTAAAAAAGAATATGGTTTGGTGACTTGTGATCTTTCTGGTAATGCTTTAGCCATGCAACTTGGCGAAGAGTTCGAAGATCATTTAAAAGCATAATGGTAAATTTTGCTGATTAGGGTTTCAAAAGGATAAGGAACCCTAAAATACGATTAACAATTTTTCTTTTATCTTTCCTCGCTGCAATCTCTCATTTTCTGACCATCTGTCATAAAAATAACATTGGAACAAAAGTGATTTCCAAGTATTATATTGCCCTAGTCGAGGGATGCTGCGACAAGTGATCGGTACTAAAGATCAATTTGCCAGGCTCGACGATCGGTTGAACATTCGCTTTAACCAACAACGGCATCCGCGAACAGAATGATCCATACTATTTTTTCTAGGAGATCCTGATGAACGCGGTGAATGCTTCATTTACAGATTATAAAGTTGCTGATATTTCCCTTGCTGACTACGGTCGTAAAGAGATCAAACTTGCTGAAGCAGAAATGCCAGCTTTGATCGGCTTACGTAAGCGTTATTCAGCTGCTAAACCTCTTGCGGGCGCAAAAATCTTGGGTTGTATCCACATGACAATCCAAACTGCTGTTTTAATTGAAACATTAGTTGAGCTTGGTGCAGAAGTTCGTTGGACATCTTGCAACATCTTCTCTACTCAAGATCATGCTGCTGCTGCGATCGCTGCAAGTGGTGTTCCAGTATTTGCTTGGAAAGGCGAAACTGAAGAAGAATACGTTTGGTGTTTAGAACAACAGATCAATGTGAATGGTCAGCCTTGGGATGCCAACATGATCTTGGATGATGGCGGTGACTTAACTGCACTTGTTCATGAAAAATACCCTGCGCTTTTAGAACGTATTCACGGTATTACTGAAGAAACAACGACAGGTGTTCAACGTCTGTTAGAAATGTGGAAAGATGGTTCACTTAAAGTTCCAGCAATCAATGTCAACGATTCAATCACAAAATCTAAGAACGACAACAAATACGGCTGCCGTCATTCATTAAATGATGCAATCAAACGCGCGACTGATATGTTGCTTTCTGGTCGTCGTGCGCTTGTGATTGGTTACGGTGACGTTGGTAAAGGTTCTGCTCAATCTTTACGCCAAGAAGGCATGATCGTTCGTGTGACTGAAGTTGATCCAATCTGTGCAATGCAAGCATGTATGGAT
>NZ_DJLC01000012.1:0-2880 GCF_002434875.1 Acinetobacter sp. UBA6526
CAATCAAATTAGATCTTATGTGCTCGATCAATCAAGAATAAAAGATCTTCGAACAAAGCATGAGGAAACAAATACGCAAGCGGTTTTAGATGGTAAAATCAATAACTTCGTCAAAGAAAGTTTAAAGAATGGATACTAAAGATTTATCAAAAGTTCAAAAAGACAGAGAAGCAAAATTAGCTAAGCTTCGTTCTGAGGGCTTTAATTATCCTAATAATTTTGAAAAGACTTATGAAATTGCCTACCTTATAGATAAATTTGGGCATCACAGCAAAGAAGAATTAGAAAAACAAAACGAAACTGCTTGCAATGCTGGTCGAGTTGTTCTGAAAAGGGAAATGGGCAAAGTAGTTTTTATGACTATTGAAGACTTTTCAGGACGCATCCAAGTATATTTTTCTAAGAATAATTTGGAGGACAAATTAGAACAGGTTAAAGATTTTGACTTGGGGGATATCATTGGAATAGAAGGTGTTTTATTCAGAACCAAGACCGATGAACTAACTATTGAAGTGAACGATTTTCAACTCATCACTAAGTCGCTTAATCCAATGCCTGAAAAACATGCTGGCCTCACCGATATTGAAACAATCTATAGACAAAGATATGTGGATTTGATGAGTAATAGTGAGTCAAGAGATATATTTGTGAAGCGAAATAAAATTATTGAATCCATAAGAAATAATATGATTGATCAAAACTTTTTGGAAGTTGAAACACCCATGATGCACTCCATACCTGGAGGGGCAAATGCCAAACCTTTTAAAACCCATCATAACGCCTTAGATAAAGAGCTTTTTTTGAGGATTGCGCCTGAGCTTTATTTAAAAAAATTACTGGTAGGTGGTTTTGAAAAAGTATTCGAAATTAATAGAAACTTTCGAAATGAGGGCATCTCAACCATTCATAACCCAGAATTTACCATGCTTGAGTTTTATGAGGCTTTTGGTAGTCTTCAGAAGACGACTTCTTTCGTTCAGAAGCTAATCCAAGATGCTGTTGCTAGCGTTAACGATAGTCTGCAAATCAGTTACCAAGATAGAGCTCTTGATCTTTCTCAAGATTTTAAGATCTCTTCAATGAAGGAACTATTAGAGACTAAATTAGGCACAAAAATGGATACAACAGATCAAATTATGGCTGCCGGAAAAAAAGCTAACTTACAAATGGAAAAAAATTGGTCATGGGGTAAGATCATGCTTGAGCTATTTGAGGAACATATTGAACCAAATTTATGGGAACCTACATTTGTCAAAGATTATCCTGCCGATGTTTCACCATTGTCCAGAAGAAAAGACAATAACCCAGATTATGCTGATAGAATCGAATTATTTATTGCAGGCCGAGAATTTGCCAATTTTTTCTGCGAGCTCAATGATCCACACGATCAAGAGCAAAGATTTGTAGCTCAAGTCAAACAAAAAGAAACCGGCGATAGCGAGGCTATGCACTTTGATGATGACTATATTAATGCTTTGAAATATGGCATGCCGCCTGCGGTTGGCGTTGGTCTTGGTATCGATCGCTTGATCATGCTGGCCGTGGACAAAAAATCTATCAGAGATGTCATAATCTTCCCAACTCTAAAATAGCACCTACATATTTAAAACCTCCCTTTTTTTTCTATAACTATGTACAAAATTACTACGAAATATTAATCTATTTTTATGCTAAAAAAATGGGAGATAATCATGAGAAATATGTTTTTCGTTGTGCTCTTGGCAGCTTGTTCTGCTTCAGCAAACAATGTCGAGATTTATTGCAACGGTCTAACAAATGACAATCAACGGGTAGAATTGAAACTTGACGTCAATACTATAGTTAAAAAAGTTACTGTGGATGATGCCGATGAGTTTAATTTTGCAGTTTCAAATAAATTCAATTACGTCTGGGAATCAAGATATGGCAACGTTTCATATACAAATATTCTAAACAAACTAGATGGTTCGATGGCAGTTTTAATGCCTAATCAAGATCTAAATCAACCGCCTGTATTGCGAGCGCAATTAATTTGTGTGGCTGAGAAAGATATCAAATTCGAATAAGTATCTGTATGCGTATTTGGTTTTTATTCTTATCTTTAATTCTTGTCCCATTGGGCTTAGAGGCAGAAGAATACAACGGTTCTAAAGTTTTATATTCGACTGGAGAGCTGTGTGAAACCAATGTAGATTCAGCTAATTGTAATACCGAATTAATAGGATCACTCAATACGAATTTTGGCCAGTTACCCGTAAATCCAATCCCTCCATTTTTCAAGAACCCGAATCCTGGTGGTGGAGTTGGTACTTTGGCCAACATAGATTGTGGGCAAGGAGGTACTGATAAGGCATACCTAGGTTGCTACAACAATGTTTCAAGTTATGGTGTAGCAATTGGTGTGGGCAACTCCGTCACTTCTTATAGCATTTCTATGGGCATAAATACATCGGCTGACGGTTCGCATGCAGTAGCTCTTGGTAATGAAGCGGATGCTAATGCCATCTATGATGTAAGTGTTGGAGCATCAGCAGGCCAAAACGCTAGTAATACAGGTTCAAATGTTTACGTTGGTTACGCGGCTGGACAAAGTTCTGACGGATCAAACAATACAGCAATTGGAAGAGGTGCAGGACAATCTTCCACAGGCAGTAATAATGTTTTCATAGGTTACGATGCTGGTAACGGTATAACTGGTTCCGATCAGCTTTACATAAGCTCAAATTCTTCAAACCTAATAACAGGTGACTTTTCTACAGGCCAACTTGATCTTGGTCAAACCTCTGGCACAGTTACAGCACTAAATGATTTTAATGTCGATGGCGATGCCAGTTTTGATGGCACTGCAACAGTAACAGGTGCCACCACCTTATCAAGCACTCTGGGCGTAAGTGGAGCCAC
>NZ_DJLC01000027.1:0-5711 GCF_002434875.1 Acinetobacter sp. UBA6526
TCCCCCACTAGATCACTAATTTCTTTAATAATTTCATAGCCATGTTTCGGGCTTTGTTGAATGAGATGCAGCACTAACAGTTTCATGCGACCTGATTCAAACAAGCGACCACGGCGACCAGAACGGTGATGTTCTCTATGCTGGAGATCACGTTCGCTTTCGTGATGATCGGATACCTGTTTCATCTTTATTTTTCTCATATTGCTCAATTCATGCATATTAAGATATATCTTAAATTATCTTAACACAAGATAAGATATATCTTCATATATTAAAACTTTGATATTGAACGAGTTATTTATTTTAAATTGAGTTTTCCTTTGACGATTAGACGAAATAGAGCAATTTGAACTATTTTGATCACTCCTGTAAAAATAATTAATTTTTTGGAGCAAAAATAATATGAACATTTCACCTTTCCCTTTTCAAATAACCCATTGGGATCAAATAGAAAAAACAGAGTATTGTGGTGAAACAGGGTAGCCGATTGAAAACACAATTTTTTGGTGACGATGCCAATAAAATTAAATAAGGCTCGTTGAGTATTCTGCCAATTATTTAGCTGATCATTGGTGTGAAAAAGGTCATATATTATTCTGTTTAGAAGGCGAGTTAGAAAGTAGATTAAAAGATGGAAGGAAATTTATTTTAACTTCAGGCATGAGTTATCAAGTCGGTGATCATTCAGAACCTCATCAGTCTTTTACCTCAAAAGGAGCTAAGTTATTTATCATCTGAATCTGGTTTCGACAAGATGGGTATATTTTAAATGGTATAAAATGAGAAATAGGTTATTTTAAAATAGGATAATCCTTCCTAAATAAGCGAAGTAAAAATTAAACAATACGCAGCCAACAAAAGTGCTGTTATTTATCATCGCTCCCTAAAGGATTTCTTCTTTTTTATTATAGAATCAATTCACATTCTTTTAACCACGTTTAATAATCTAGGTCAAAAATGAAGTCAAATGTAAAAACTGTATTCTATTTTTTTAGCCTTATAAGTAGCTTAACTCTGAACCCCTGCCAACTCGCCTATGCTGAAATAGAAATAGAAGAACAAAATAATATTTATATCGATGCCTCTACAGATGATAGCGATAACTCTATATATTCTGAAAACTGGTCAGACCAAAAAAAAACTCGAGATAAAAATTACGATCCATTTAAAGATTCATCTCAGCACTATTTACTTAACCCACGCTATTTTGTCATTAACGGCAAAACTGCCGTATTTTACTACCCACTCAGTGAAGCTCAAAATCCAGCGCTCCTTTATACAAGCATTGATGACAAAACCAATTTCACACTCACTCAATCTTATGGCTCAGTTCAGCAATCACTAACCCTTAAAAAACAATTACCAAATCAACTTAAAGATCACCAATTATTTGCCATACAGGAACAAGGTAAAAATTTACTCCTCATTTTCCGCAGTCGTTATATTCTCACACCCACTGAAAAACAACACAATGCTCAAATTCATCAGATGTTTGCAGACAATTTATACCGTTCAAGCTATGAATTGATCGAGGTCACACCAGAAGCCAAACTATTACATCGCGCTCAATTTATTGCTCCCAACCCAGAAAATGGGATGGGTTTTGGTCCAAAATTTAACGATAAAATAGGTGACTACGAAGCTAACATTATTCAATATCAAACTAAGACACCAGGTGACTATCAAACAGTTAAACCTTTTGATATTGAGCATATTTATGATTATCAAAATGGTCAACTTAGCAAAAATACTCACAAACATTATCTTTCAATCAGCGAACGTCGAGCACTTAAAGAGAATATTGAAAGTATCAATGCAGAATTATTAGAAGATCAATATCAAGAATCTCAAAAAGAGCAAATACCGCAGCCAAGCTCTTGTCTAAATGACTTTTGGGTATTTCACGATCAAGCTGCACCTAAAGGCGTAAACTGGGGCAATCCTTGGTTACAGCAACAAACCAAACTCTATCAAATTTTTATTCAAGAATATGAATCTGGAAAGCATTATAGCTGGAGTAATTTTAGGAAACGTTATTGTGAATTAAACTAAGCACCGAGGTTATAACCATACAAAGTGAGAAGATTATCATATTTTAAAATATACATTTTGAAATTAAAAAAAAGCCGACTTTTCCAAGTCGGCTTTTTTGATCTATTTTAGAGGTTTTTGAAATCCCTCTGCCACGAGCATCTTGCACTTCATTTTAAAGTTTCACATTAAAACTCGTTCATGGCGTAAAATCAGCAAAATGTGTTGCATTTTGAAAGCTCACTGCCGCGGGCGCAGCCCTTGGCGTAAATTTGGCTAAAAGCTATCGCTTTTAGAAAGCCCAAATTTACTCCCATTCAATCGTAGCTGGTGGCTTAGATGACACGTCATATACAACACGTGAAACATCTTTGATTTCATTCATGATACGCGTAGAGATTTTATCAACCAACTCGTATGGCAAGTGCGCAAAACGTGCTGTCATAAAGTCAACCGTTTCCACCGCACGAAGTGCAATCACCCATGCATAACGACGACCATCACCAACAACACCTACTGATTTCACAGGCTGGAATACCGCAAATGCTTGTGCAGTTTTGTCATACCAACCACTGGCACGCAGCTCTTGCATAAAGATATCATCAGCAAGACGCAGAATATCTGCATATTCTTTTTTCACTTCACCCAAGATACGCACACCCAAACCTGGACCTGGGAATGGATGACGGTAAATCATGCTATGAGGTAAACCTAAAGTCGTACCTAATTTACGAACTTCATCTTTAAACAAGTCACGTAATGGTTCAACAAGGTCAAACGCTAAATCTTCTGGTAAACCACCCACGTTGTGATGTGATTTAATCACGTGTGCTTTACCTTGTTTGCTTGCAGCAGATTCGATCACGTCAGGATAAATCGTACCTTGCGCCAAGAATTTCACGCCATCAAGTTTACGTGCTTCTTCAGCAAATACTTCGATGAATTCACGGCCAATGATCTTACGTTTTTTCTCAGGATCAACTTCACCTGCCAACGCAGTTAGGAAACGCTCTTCAGCATCAGCACGGATCACACGGATACCCATGTTATCAGCGAACATTTGCATCACTTGATCACCTTCGTTTAAACGAAGTAAACCATTGTCTACAAATACACATGTAAGCTGATCGCCAATTGCCTTATGCAACAACGCAGCAACAACAGATGAATCTACACCACCAGACAAACCTAGAAGAACTTTCTCATCACCGATTTGTGCACGTAATTGTTCGACACGAAGGTCGATAATGTGTTCAGGTGTCCAAAGACCGCGACAACCACAAATCTTATGCACAAAGTTAGAAAGTAATTCAGCACCTTTCGCTGTATGAGTTACTTCTGGGTGGAATTGCACACCATAGAAACGACGAGTTTCATCGCTTACCGCAGCAAATGGGCAGCTTGGTGTACTTGCAGTGACTTGGAAACCTTCAGGAATCGCGCTGACTTTGTCGCCATGGCTCATCCAAACATGCAATTGGTTTTCACGATCTTGTAAGTTACCAATCAATTGATCACGAACAACGATGTCAACTTCTGCATAACCAAATTCATGTACTGTACCCGGCTCTACTTTACCTCCAAGCTGTTCAGACATGGTTTGTAAACCATAGCAAATACCCAAAACTGGTACACCAAGTTCAAATACAACTTGAGGTGCGCGTGGGCTACCCTCTTCATGTACACTCTCAGGGCCACCTGACAAAATAATCCCGTTCGGATTAAATGCACGAATGTCTTCTTCAGACATATCAAATGCAAACATTTCAGAGTAGACACCTGCTTCACGTACACGACGTGCAATGAGCTGGCTATATTGAGAGCCGAAATCCAAAATAAGGATACGATCTTCAGTAATTTGAGTATTGGTCGTCATGGCGAATCATAAAAGACAAATGAATTAAGCGCCATATTCTAACATTTTTCATGCATTGGCGCACCGCAATTCATCATCTATCTTATTTTTTAGATTTTGTTGTCAATTAGCACTGATATTTAAACTAAAATTTCACAGTAAAGAGTCTATTTAAGCGAGTTAAATCAACATTTCTTGTCAATTATGCTCAACACAAAACAAAAATTGGTGCTAAGATGATGAATCGAAAAATATGCATTACCATGGAAAGGTATTCAATCGACCTCATCGTTTCCTTTCATGTGATTGCGATGTCCTTGATACAAGGAAAACTAAAAATTCTAAAGATATTGGTGAACTGACCAATGTCCTAAAATATTTCACTATCCTCTATCGCTTGCCCGACCACGAGCAACAATTAGGACTTGAAGGACCAATACAATAATGTTTCAAGAAATGATTGCGGATTTTCATCAGAATTTCTGGTTATATATTTCGATCCCATTTATTAGTGGCTTTATTGGTTATATAACCAAAGTGATTGCGATCCAAATGATGTTCGCACCACTTGAATTTAAAGGGTTTAGATTATTTGGTCTTCCAATTGGATGGCAAGGAATCGTTCCTCGTAAAGCAGAAAAAATGGCAACCACTGCGGTTGAACTGATGACTTCCAAGCTCATCAAACCTGAAGAAATTTTTGCACGATTAGATCCAAAGCGTATCGCACAAGAAATCGAAAAACCTCTCATGGCGGCTGCTGAAGATATTACCCGTGAAGTTGCACAACAATATCAACCCGGTTTATGGGAAGGCATGCCAGAGTTTGCACGTCAAAAACTGATCAAACGTGTGCAAGCCAAAGCGCCTGAAATCGTTGAACATATCATGGGTGAAGTACAAAAAGATGTCGCCAAGTACTTCGATATCAAACACATGGTCGTCAACAATCTACTCAAAGATAAACGCCTCCTCAACGAAATCTTTAAAAAAGTCGGCAAACAAGAATTCAAATTTTTTAGTAATGTCGGCTTTGTTTTTGGTTTCGCGATTGGTGTGGTTCAAATGCTGTGCTGGATCGTGACGCAAGGTAAATACCCATGGATGTTGCCGATGTTTGGTGGCTTTGTCGGTTTTTTCAGTGACTGGATGGCGCTACAAATGATGTTCCGTCCGTTGTATCCAAAGAAGGTGCTGGGCTACACATGGCAAGGTTTATTCATTAAACGTCAGAATGAGGTTGCCGCAGATTATGCTGCTTTGATCTCAAAACAATTACTAACATCACGCAACATGATGGAAGAACTTTTCTCTGGGACGCACTCAGACAAAGTGATTGAATTAGTCAGCCGCCATGTCAAACAAGAAATTGATTTACAAGCAGGTATTGTACGTCCATTGGTGGTTTATGCGATTGGTGGTGAGAAATACCAAAACCTTAAATCAGAAGTTGCTGAGCGTATTTTAAAACAGCTTCCAGATACCATGCGCTATGTTGAATCTTATGCTGAAGATGCAATGAATGTTCGTAATACACTGGTTGAACGGATGCAGAAACTTAGCCCTGAAGAGTTTGAAGGTATGCTCCGCCCTGCATTTAAAGAAGATGAATGGTCTTTGATTATTGTGGGTGCTGTGTTGGGTTTCCTTGTTGGGGAAATGCAAATTCACTTCATGTTATAAAAATTTCGATCATAAAAAAGGAAGCTGCTGCTCACTGCTGTCCCACAAATATCACAAGAAGAACCTCAATTGAGGTTCTTCTTGTTTTCGCCATTTTTTATCAGGCACAAAGAGTGACCTTAAAAGTTTCCTTTCAAATAAA